>JAAFHG010000032.1 GCA_013297585.1 Chitinophagales bacterium | reverse complement strand
ATTTTTGCTGAAGGTAATTTTTGGGGCAGAACACTTGCAGCCATTTCATCTTCAACCGACCCAAGTAGTTACAAGGGTTTTGGGCCTTTTATGCCTGGTTTTGGCTTAGTACCTTACAACGATATTGCTGCTTTAGAAGTTGCTTTTGAAGATAGTAATGTGGCAGCATTTATGGTAGAACCTATACAAGGTGAAGCAGGTGTGGTATTGCCAGATGATGGTTATTTGCAACAAGTAAGAGCGCTTTGTACCAAGTATAATGTGTTATTTATTGCCGATGAAATTCAAACGGGGCTTTGTAGAACTGGTAAATTACTTGCCTGCGACCACGAGGCAGTAAGACCAGATATTTTGATATTGGGCAAAGCGTTAAGTGGTGGCACGATGCCTGTTGCCGCTATTCTTGCAGATGATGAGATTATGCTGAACATTAAGCCAGGTGAACATGGTAGCACTTACGGTGGTAATCCTTTGGCTTGTGCTGTTGCTATGGCTTCGTTGCAGGTATTAAAAGATGAGCAAATGGCCGAAAACGCTACAGCCATGGGCATTTTGCTAAGAGATGAATTAGCTAAAATTCAATCGCCATTAATACAAACCATAAGAGGTAGAGGCTTGCTTAATGCCATTGTAATTGGGCATAAAAACCCAGAAGCGGCTTGGGACATTTGCCTTGCAATGAAAGACAATGGCTTACTAGCTAAACCTACGCATGGCGATAAAATTCGCTTTGCACCACCTTTAATTATTAACAAAGAACAGGTTTTAGAAAGTGTAGAAATAATAGCTAAATCACTGAAGGGTTTTTAGTTGCTGCGTAAAGAACAGAACGTACAAGTGTAGATACTTCGTAAACTCAGTACAAGCTACACAACAGCTAAATAGTAGCACTAGCGCTGGTTCAATAAAAAATAAAACAGTATTGGTTTGCCTTTTAAAAAGGCAAACCAATGCCTAATTGAAAGGCATAGTTTTTAATTTTCACGCCATTAGTGCGAGTATCTGTCCATTCAAAATCTTTGAAATTAGTCCACCCATTATAGGCAGTTCTTGCTGGATCTTTAAGTTTATACGCAAAATCGACCCTTACTAAAAAGAAAGAAAAATCTAATCGCACACCTGTGCCTATACCAATTGCTAAATCTTTACCAAAGTTTTTAAGGCTTAAGGTAGCGTTTACATTATTGGGGTCTTGACGAATATTCCATACGTTACCAATATCGGCAAACAAAGCGCTACCAACTTTTACGCCAGCAATTGTGGTTAATAAAAAGCGATATTCAGTATTAATTTCTAGGTTAAAATCTCCAAATCTATCGGTGTAGCCTGATGTGCTTGTATCTGAAACAATGGACGAACCAAGCCCTAGCTGACGAAGCCCCCAAGCTCGCATACTATTAGGACCACCCACAAAATATTGCTTAAACACTGGGATTGTTTGTCCGCTTTTAGGTAATGCCGCGCCAATAAAAGCTCGCAAGGCAAACTCATTTTTGGTGTATTTTTTTAAGTACCGATACTCGCCTTCCAGCTTTAAATACGAGAAAACAAGATCCCCTACATTGGGTATTAAACTTGTAAGCAAACCACTTTCTTCTGCAAATAACCTAACATTATGTGTTTTGGATTTATCGTTACCACTAAACAAAATATTTTTCGATAAACTAATACCAACAACGTTACCATTTCTAAAAGAGTTACGTAAAAAAGGGTTGTCGTTAAATAATTGTATTAAACCAGCCAAAGTATCTACTTTATACAGTTCTATATTTGGGAAACGAAAATGCGTAGATACATTGCCTTTAGTATAATCGAAACCAAAACTCAAGTTTAGTGAGCGTAACTGGTAAAAATCAATACGATTGGTATATGACCCCAACCCACTAAATACTGTTTTTTTATTATCCAATTTATTAATTCTATCAGTTAACCATTTCCAATTTTTAAATGGTTGAATAATTCTTGGAAAGCTGTAGGTATGAGATAGTGTTAGCTGTTGTGTTTGTACAAATGGTCTAGATACGACATTTGCTACTTGCTTATCAATGTTAAACTCGAAGCCTAGCCGAGCCTGGGTTACCGATTGTATGGCTTGCTTCCAAACGTTTCTGTTTTTATAAGTTAAGTTGGTAGCTAAACCCAATAAATTACCCGAGCCAATATCGCCTGTATTTCGGCTGCCTTCAAAATCAACACCCCAACTTTGTTTTGGTGCTGGTAACAAAAAGAAATGAAAATCTATGCTATCTGTATTTGGTCGTACCACGGCTTTCGCATCTACTTGCTTCCAAGAGCCTATTTGATTCAGCTTATTAATGCTTCGATAGTATGCATTTTCATCATACAAGCCACCACGCTTCAAGTAAGTGTGCTCACGCATAGGCCTAAACTTAAACTTGTATTCATCAAATCGCATCACGCCGCTTTTGTAAGAGAGCTCTTTAAAATTAGTTCTCGCAATTACTGAATCTGCATTGTAGTAGACATTCTTTATGTCAGGGTAATAATATAAATTTCCTACATAATATTGCTTCAGTTTTAGCGTGTCTGCTATCTTTTTAAGCATAATAGTAAAGCGCCATTTAGGGTCTTCTTTACGTGCATTTGCCACCTCATTAATCAGCTGGGCCTGCGCCAATGGATCAATAGATAATTTAAGTAGTCTAGCGTCAAGTGTATCAGCTAGGGCATAAATATCTTCACGGCTTAAGTTGTAATACCCTTTACTTCGGTACAAATAAGTAAGTCTGTCTAACTCGTCACTTACCAATTGTTTTGAATAAGGTTTACCACTTTTGAGTAAACTATATTTAGCCTGTGCCAATGTGTTGGTTTGTAGCGTGGAATCAATTGGTTTGTGCAGTGTATCTATCATGGCAAAGCCCACTGAATCAATAATAATTCTTTTACCGATATATATATAAAACTCAATACTTGTACGCAATTGCAACACAGGTACTCGTTTACTAAATAACTTACCTATGCGTTCTTTTACCACAACAGAATCTATTGTTACAGAATCTTTAAATGTAGCGTAGTAATAGCCTTGAGAGTTTAAAAAGGCGTTCATAAAACCACGACTACGGCTTATATTGTTAGTATCGAAAACAGGCGGCTGCTTCAGACGATAAATAAAACCAAATTGCTGCACTTTTCTTGCCCTTAAACTATCGTCCCAATAATTATCAAGTTCGGTTGTTAGGCGTTTTTTCTCATCTTTACCAACGTTACTTTTAAACGTTATTTTGTTTGAAAATACAAAAGGCTTGTTTACTGGAAATTCTTTTACACTGCTACAGGCGGTGAATAGTAAGACAATACCTAATAAGCCAAGTATTTTTTGAGATAATGTGCTGTTGCTAACAAAAATCATAGATGATGCTAAGTAAGAATGAAGTCAAATATATTCAAAGTTTGTACCACAAAAAGCAAAGACAGCAAGAAGGCCTGTTTATTGCCGAAGGCCCAAAGTTAATTACTGAACTTTTAGCAAGTGATTTTACCATAAAAACCATTTACGCTACCGAACAATTTCTGGCAAATAATTCGGTAAAACATCCTGCTGTTACTACCATTACTGAACAAGAACTTGAGCGCATTAGCAACTTACAAACTCCTAACCAAGTGCTAGCTGTGGTGCAGCAGCCATTACCAAACACTGCGCCAAATTTTTCTAGCGGCCTTAGTTTGGTATTAGATGGTATTCAAGATCCGGGTAATTTAGGCACCATTATTCGTATTGCAGATTGGTTTGGTATTACACAAATTATTTGTAGCCTTGATACGGTAGAACTGTACAATCCTAAAGTGGTACAAAGTACTATGGGTAGTTTTTTACGCACAAAACTGTGGTATCAAGACATTGCAACAACGCTTTCTTTAGCGAATGTGCCAGTATTTGGCGCACTGCTTGAAGGGCAATCTATTTACGAAGTAGCAAAACCTGCCGCAGGTATTTTAGTTATAGGTAGCGAAGGCAATGGCATAAGTAACGCAGTATTGCCACTTGTTTCTCACCCTGTAACCATACCAAGAATTGGCGGCGCCGAAAGCCTTAACGCAGCCGTGGCCACAGGTATTATTGTGTCGCATTTAATTTGATTGTTTCACACAAAGAAACAAAGGAGACAAAGAACAGAACGATTATTTGTTTCTCACAAAGCGACAAAGGAGACAATGTACGCAACGTATAATTTGTAGAAAAGCCTTTGTTGCGTTGTATTCTTTGCGTCCTTTGTGTGAAACCTTCCCTACCTAAACTGTATCGCTTTTACAGGCTTAATATTTTTTACAATCAATGTAGGAATAATTAATGCTAAAAAGCATACCACCGCAGCTACCACACATACCACTGCTACTTGCCACCAAATAATATGAATGGGTGCATAGGCAACATAGTAC
This sequence comes from Chitinophagales bacterium, assembly GCA_013297585.1. GTDB lineage: Bacteria > Bacteroidota > Bacteroidia > Chitinophagales > Chitinophagaceae > Parasediminibacterium. Next base: position 12,592 of record JAAFHG010000032.1, on the reverse strand, counting down.
AAAGCTTCATCCATATGAATGATGTGTGTAGCTTGTTGTAGCAAGCAAAGCCCCACACCTACTACTAAACCTAACCCAATACCTGCCAACGAAATAAAACTTGCGTAGTACAAAAATATTTCTTGAATAGTACCATCTGTAGCGCCAATAGCTTTTAAAATACCTATCATGCGTGTACGTTCTAGCACCAATATCAGCAAGCAAGTAACCAAGTTGATAATAGCTACAATACCCATAATGATAAACACCACATACTTATTGGTATCTTGAATATTCAGCCAATCGAAAATATTAGGGTAGGTTTCTTTTATCGTTCTACTGAGCCATTCTGTGGGCAATTGGTCTTTTAATTGCGTGTTAAAAGCATTCATTGTTGAATAATCACTCATCAATATTTCGTAGCCACCTATTTGGTTGGGTTGCCAATTGTTCAAGCGTTGAATCAACCGCAAATCACCTAATGCAAATATTTTATCGTATTCTTCTATGCCTGTGTTAAATATACCAACCACCACCAATTTTCTAGAAGCATTGGCAATGCTAGTGTTAGACGATACAAAATTGATTCTAACGGTGTCATTCACGGCTATTTGCAATGCTTTAGCTATAGGCTGCGAAATAATAATTTCTTTGGCATAGCTGCTATCGCCAAAGCGCAACCACCTGCCTTGCTTTAAAAATTGGCTAAACGTAACACTATCGTAATTGGCTTCTACGCCTTTAAACAGTATACCTTCAATCTCTTTGTTTTTTTCTACCACGGCACTTTTGGTGGCAAATGCTTGTACGCTTCTATAGTTGGGTTGTTGGCTAATAATACGCACCACAGTATCGTTTTTATCAATAGGTGTTTCTTCGCTAATCAGGTTTTTGGCATTCTCGTAATGCTGTACCCTTACATGCCCCCAAAAGCTAAATACTTTTTCGCTTACCGATTGTTGAAAGCCATTTACAAAAGCCAAAGTAATAATCATAGCGGCCACGCTTAAAGCCGTAGCAACAATAGATAAGCGAATAATAAAGCGAGAAAAAGATTGCTGTTTGTTAAAAGCAATGCGTTTAGCAATGGTAATAGCGATACTCAAAATAGTGCAATTATTTACCGGATAAAATTACAAATATTTTATGTGATATAGGTAGTAAATACCTCAGATAAGATAAATAGCTCATCAGCTTAATTACTTTAATTGAATTAATAAATTTTTAAGTACGTTTACTAAAAAAGTATTTAAATTTCAAACAAATAAGCACAAGAATATAATAAATAATACCCTAAGTGACACCTTTTTTTGGCGCCGTAACAAAACAACTACTAAGTTTTAATACGCACTTTTCTCCTTATTAGTCAACCATTTAGCATATTATTGGTTATTTAAGCAATCGTTATCGTAAAATATTTTTCGCAATAGAAGTTAGCATTTGTTGTAGCACTACATTTGCAACGATTTTAACAAAACCATAATCTTGCTTTATGACCTGGAAACAAGTCTTCTCAACATCAGTAGGTAATAAGCTTATAATGGCACTTACCGGTATTTTCCTTATTTTATTCCTAGTTATTCACGCTGCACTTAATGCCTGTATTTGGGCAATGGATGGTGGTGAAATGTTTAACAAAGGCGCTCATTTTATGGGTAGCAATGTGGTGCCAAGAATTTTAGAAATTGGCTTATTTGCTGGTTTTATTTTGCACATTGTACAGTCTTACAAACTAACTATTAAAAACAAGAAAGCTAGGTCTGTAGGCTACGAGGTAGATTATGGTAATAGAGGTAGCAAATGGTATAGCCGTAGCATGGCGCTTTTAGGCACTATCGTATTATTGTTTTTAGTTATTCATTTAACTGATTTTTGGTATCCTAACCGCTCTAATCAAGGTTTTTTGTTGGGTGAGGAAATTAACTTATACCTAAAAATGCAAGATACTTTCAGCCAACTATGGGTGGTAATAGTATATGTGGCTGGTTGTATTTCTTTGGGTTATCACCTAGCACATGGCTTTCAAAGTGCTTTTAAAACATTAGGTGTACATAACAAGCGTTACCACATTATGCTTAGCAGCTTAGGTTTAGGTTTTTCAATAGTGATTGCTGTATTGTTTGCCCTAATGCCTATTAGTTTTTATATGGGTTGGGTATAGCTCAGTAGAGAGAAAACCGTACAAGTTGGCACTTCAATAGTTCAGTGTAAACTTGCAACAGACGCTAAATACTTGTACAAAAGCTGGTGACACAAAAAATATCGCACAGTTTTGATGGTTAAAAGCCAAAAATGGCAATTAGTAAATCTTAATTATCAATTCTTAATTGAATAGTATGTTAAACGCAAAAATTCCTGCAGGACCATTAGAAACAAAGTGGAACGAGTACAAAGGCCATTGCAAACTGGTAAATCCAGCTAACAAACGTAAACTAGAAGTAATAGTAGTAGGTACTGGTTTGGCTGGTGCTTCGGCTGCGGCTTCTTTGGGCGAAATGGGTTATAAAGTAAAAGCTTTTTGTTTTCAAGATAGCCCTCGTCGTGCACACTCAATTGCGGCACAAGGTGGTATTAATGCTGCTAAAAACTATCAAAATGATGGTGATAGCGTTTTTCGTTTATTCTATGACACAATTAAAGGTGGTGACTACCGTGCAAGAGAGGCCAATGTGCATCGCTTAGCAGAAGTAAGTACCAATATTATAGACCAATGCGTAGCACAAGGTGTACCTTTTGCTCGTGAATATGGTGGCTTACTAAGCAACCGTAGCTTTGGTGGTACACAAGTACAACGTACGTTTTATGCGGCAGGTCAAACTGGTCAGCAATTATTAATAGGTGCTTACCAAGCGCTTGAGCGTCAAGTAGCATTAGGAAATGTGAAAATGATGGCTCGCCACGAAATGCTAGACGTGGTAATGGTAGAAGGTAAAGCACGTGGTATTATTGCTCGTAACTTGGTAAATGGTGAGTTAGAGCGTCACTTTGGTCATGCGGTATTGTTGTGTACTGGTGGTTATGGTAACGTATTCTATTTATCTACCAATGCAATGGGTAGTAACGTAACTGCAGCTTGGAAAGCGCACAGAAAAGGTGCTGCTTTTGCAAATCCTTGCTACACACAAATTCACCCAACCTGTATACCTGTAAGTGGTGACCACCAAAGTAAACTAACATTGATGAGTGAAAGTTTGCGTAATGATGGTAGAATTTGGGTACCTGCAAAACAAGGCGATACAAGAAAAGCATCTGACATACCTGAAGAAGAAAGAGATTACTACTTAGAAAGAAGATATCCTGCATTTGGTAACCTAGTACCACGTGACGTAGCAAGTAGAGCTGCTAAAGAACGTTGTGATGCTGGTTATGGTGTGGGAACGAGTAAACAAGCCGTTTACCTAGATTATGCTGCTGCTATTGAGCGTTATGGCAAAATAGAAGTAAGCAAGCAAGGTAATGATCATGCTTCTGCTGAAGAAATTATTGCATTAGGTAAGCAAGTAGTAAAAGAGAAATATGGTAACTTGTTTGACATGTATTCTAAAATTACTGGAGAAAATCCATATGAAGTGCCAATGCGCATTTACCCTGCTGTTCACTACACAATGGGTGGCTTGTGGGTAGATTATGAATTACAAACATCTTTGCCAGGTGTATTTGCTTTAGGCGAAGCTAATTTTAGTGATCATGGTGCTAACCGCTTAGGTGCAAGTGCTTTGATGCAAGGTTTGGCTGATGGCTACTTTGTAATTCCTTACACTTTGGGTAACTACTTAGCAGATGAAATTTATGCAAAAGCTATTTCTACAGATCATCCTGCATTTGCAGACGCAGAAAAAGCGGTGTCTGATAGAATTAATACCTTAATGAATATTAAGGGTAAGCAAAGCGTAGAAAGCTTCCACAAACGTTTGGGTAAAATCATGTGGGATAAATGTGGTATGGCTAGAAATGAAGAAGGCTTAAAACAAGCCATTGCAGAAGTGCAAGCTTTGAAAGCAGAATTCTGGAGCGATGTTAGAATCCCTGGTAGCATTAACGAAATGAACCCAGAATTAGACAAAGCAAATCGTGTTGCTGACTTTATTGAACTAGGTGAATTGATGTGTAAAGATGCGTTGAATCGTAACGAAAGCTGTGGTGGTCACTTTAGAGAAGAGTACCAAACACCAGAAGGAGAAGCATTACGTGATGATGCTAACTTTATGTACGTTGCAGCGTGGGAATTTGCAGGCGAAAGCAACTGGAATTTGCACAAAGAAGCATTGAATTACGATGTGATTAAACCAAGTCAAAGGAATTATAAGTAAGAATACCCCCTAGCCCCTAAAGGGAAAAAATAAAGGGTTTTCTTTCAAAAGGTCTTAAATATCATTTTCTAACAACTATAAATATTCCCCTCTAGGGATGGCTTATGGAAAATAATGGCATGAACCTAACTTTAAAAGTTTGGCGTCAACAAAACACAAAAGCAGATGGTAAGTTTGAAACTTATCAGGTAAAAAACATCTCACACGAAATGTCTTTCCTTGAAATGATAGACGTTTTGAATGAGCAACTAATAGTTGAAGGTGCAGAACCTGTAGCTTTTGACCATGATTGCCGTGAAGGTATTTGCGGTATGTGCTCAATGTATATTGACGGTAAACCTCATGGTCCTTGGCAAGCTAATACCACTTGTCAGTTGCACATGAGAGCTTTTAAAGATGGCGATACGATTACCATTGAGCCATGGAGAGCTAACGCTTTTCCTGTAGTAAAGGATTTAATGGTAGATAGAAGTGCTTTTGACAGAATTATCCAAGCTGGTGGTTACATTAGTGTAAATACTGGTAACGCAGTAGATGGCAACTCACTACCAATTAACAAAGACAAAGCTGATGCGGCTTTTGCAGCGGCCATGTGTATTGGTTGTGGTGCATGTGTTGCAGCTTGTAAAAACAGTAGTGCCATGTTATTCTTAAGTGCTAAAGTATCGCACTTAGCCTTATTACCTCAAGGTGAACCTGAGCGTAAAAGTCGTGTAATGAATATGGTGGCACAAATGGATAAAGAAGGTTTTGGTGCTTGTACCAATACAGGTGCTTGTGAAGCAACTTGCCCTAAAGAAATTTCTTTAACCAATATAGCGCGTTTAAATCAAGAATATCTTGCTGCTAGTATCACTAGTAACTAAGCTATTTTTTAAAAATAGTAAAGGTCGTTTCAGTTTTTGAAACGACCTTTTTTATTACTCGAAATTTTAGCATTAAAAAAGCCGCTCTGATTTTCAGAACGGCCCTTGTTTCAATAAAAGTATAGTGAGACTAGTTCAACTTCATGTCTTCAATAATCGCTGTTATTTTAGCTTCTAATTCAGCATTTTTAGCATCAAAATCTTCACGTTTCTCTAGCTTGGTATTTACACTGAAGTAGAACTTAATTTTAGGCTCAGTACCACTTGGTCTAGCAGAAATTTTGCTACCATCTTCAGTGATAAACTGTAGCACATTGCTCTTTGGCAATTCAATATTGTATGTTTCGCCAGTTAATAGGTTTTTACCTACAGATAAGCCGTAGTCAAGTAAGGTAACCACTTTGCTGCCATTAATAGTTGCTGGCGGATTTACTCTGTAGCCTTCCATCATATCAGCAATTTCTTTTTGGCCATTCATACCTTTTTTAGTGATACTGATAAGGTTTTCTAAGTAAAAACCGTATTCAATATACAAGTCAATCATTTTGTCAAATAAGGTTCTGCCTTTTGCTTTTTCGTAAGCTGCCATTTCGCACATTAAGGCTACAGAACTTACCGCATCTTTATCACGTACTTGGTCACCAATCATTAAACCAAAGCTTTCTTCACCACCAATTATGTAGTTTTTAACGCCTTGTAGTTCTTTGATTTTCTCAGCAATCCATTTAAACCCAGTTAATACATTGTAGCAAGCCACATTGTTTTTCTCGGCTAAAACATTTACCATTTCTGATGTTACAATGGTTGTAACCACCATATCATTTGGCTGCGCAATACCTTTGGCTTTACGTGCCTCTAGCATATAAGCAATGGCCAATACTGCCGTTTGATTACCATTCATTAACACCCACTCACCTTTATGATTTTTTACGCCCACACCTACTCTATCTGCATCAGGGTCAGTACCACATAAAATGTCTGCATCAGTTGCTTTAGCTTGTTCTAAACCAATGCTCATGGTTTCTTTTTCCTCAGGATTTGGATACACTACCGTAGGAAAATTACCATCTGGTGTTGCTTGCGCTTCTACCACATTTACATTGGTAAAACCAAAAGCTGCTAAGGTTTTTGGCACTAACATAATACCTGTACCATGTATTGGTGTGTACACAATTTTAAGGTCATGCTGTGCAGCAATTACATCTGGATATACGCTTAAACCTTTTACCATGCTGATGTAGGCATCATCCATATCCTTACCTATAATGGTAATATTGGCTTCGCCACCAGTAAATTTCACATCGTCTACACTTTGTATGGCTTCTACTTCTTTTATCACGTTTTTATCGTGAGGAGGTACTAATTGACCACCATCATCCCAATACGCTTTGTAGCCATTGTATTCTTTAGGGTTGTGGCTGGCAGTACATACCACACCACCTTTACAACCAAAATATCTTATTGCAAAACTCAACTCAGGTGTTGGTCTTAGCGCATCAAACAAAAACACTTTAATACCATTGGCGGCAAATACATTAGCTACCGTTTCAGCAAAAAAGCGACTGTTATTACGGCTATCGTGTGCTATTGCTACTTTAATTTCTTCGTTGCCAAATACTTTTTTCAAGTAGTTAGAAAAACCTTGTGTTGCCATACCAACGGTGTACTTGTTCATACGGTTAGTACCTACACCCATTATGCCACGCAAACCACCTGTACCAAACTCTAAACTGCGGTAGTAACTATCTTCTAATTCTGTCGGATTTTCAACTTCTAATTTCTTAATTTCTGCTTTGGTTGTATCATCGTAATTACCTTCTAACCAAAGTTTTACATTTTGTTCTGCAGTAGCATTCATATGATTGAAATTTTTAGGTTTTATAGTTAACTAACTGTTGTGTGGTTATTAAAATTGTTCATTTACAAATAAAATCATTTTCAACAATAAAAGCACGCTAAATAAATGCGCCTGTTACTTCACCATTTTCTACTTCTACTTGAATATGGTCTTCTAAAGCAGTAGCAATAGTAAGCCCAATGTAATCTGACTTTACAGGAAAAGCTTTGTGCATTCGTTCTACCAAAACCAATGTTTGTATCCGTTTGGGATGAAACGCAAGTAAGGGTTTTAGTGCATACAATAGCACTTTGCCACTGTTTGATACATCATCTGCTATTATCACATTCTTGCCGTTAAAATCAATATCTGGCTCGGTAATTTCTATGTTTTGGGGTAAATGTTTATCTAAACTTAACCCAATAATACGGATAGAAAAACGTACATATTGTTGCAATAAAGCGCCTATTTTTTCGGCTATAACCATACCACTACTTTTCACGCCAATGATGATGAGTTCATTAGTATCGCCATCTAATTGTTCGGCTATTTCTAAAGCCATGCGCTGCATTTTTTGCGCAGCCACTTCTTTATTTAAAATGTATCTCTTGTCAGCCATTTGGGTATTTTCTTGCTTAAAAGTAAAGGAAAAGTGTTAGTGTTAACCATGATTTTTTTGATTTGCATGTGCAAATACATTTATACTATCTACACATCATCATGGTACTAGGTAGATAGGAACACGGATGACACAGATTCAACTAGATTTTACACTGATTTTCCATTGTTTACTTGCGCCTTCCTACAACATTTTAATTTAGCAAGCGGATAATTCCGCCTTTGGCAGAATATAAGATCCGTTTCATCTGTCAAAATCCGCGTCATCCGTGTTGCCATCCTATCAATGTATCGTTAATCTACCTAGCTTTTCCAAAGCTCTATAAATAGCTACCGTATGCATCGATTGTATAAACTCTCCTTGCCTAAATAGTTCTAGAAATTCATCCATCGTTACAAACAACACTTCTAAATCTTCACCAGCATCTAGTTTTTGTTCGGCTACACGTTCACCATCATACGCAATAAATATGTGCATCATATTGGTATTGGTACTTGGGTTGGCAGATGTACTTCCTAAATAGTCGAACTTTTCAAATTTGTAGCCCGTTTCTTCTAGTAATTCCCTTGCAATAGCTGCTTCTAAGTTAACATCACTTTCATCTACACAACCACCAGGTATTTCGTACATGGTTTTGCCTAATGCATGGCGTTATTGCCTTTCTAAAATTACCTTACCGTCTTTGGTAAAAGCCACAGCCGTTACCCAATTAGGAAATTCGTACACATAGTAAGGTTCTACAACTCTGCCGTCGGGTGTTTGGCAACTTTCTATTCTTATTGTTGCCCAAGTGTCTTTAATTAAATAGCTTGATGATAATACTTTCCAGTTAAGGTCTTTCAGTTCTTTCATTATGTTGTGCTTGCTTTATAAATAGGTTGGTTTCTCGCAGATTACGCAGATGTCGCAGAAATTTATACTTTATTGCAACAAAAGTCGTCTACCAGTTATTGCGTTCTCTTAATGTGGTAATATGTGCTACATGGTGCTTGCCGTGCCATGCGTACATACCTAGCAAATGCCACAAACTCATCGTTTTTTCACTTGCAGGATGATAGACCGTTCTTTGCCATTGCTCGTCGGTAAGATGAGCTATTGTAGCATATAACCGCTGATGAACAGCATACAGCATGGTGATAGAAGTATTAATTGGCACCAAATCTATATCAGCCAATAAAGCCCATTCTTGTTCTTCGTAGGGTTTAATGGTAGGGTTAGTTTCTGTAAGCCCCAATTTAAAACGACAATAAGCGTTTACATGACTATCAGCAATATGGTGTACCAATTGTTTTATCGTCCAGCCACCATCACGGTATGGTGTTTCAAAATGAGTGTCGTTTAGATTTTGAATAGCCATTTCTACTGCTCTTGGCAAAAATTGAATATCTACTAGCCAAGCCGCTTTTTGTTTCTCAGAAAATGGTTGCGGTTCAAACTGACCTATTGGGTAGCGAGGATCTATCATTAATTTGAGATTACTGATTTAAGATTTGTGATTGCAGTTAAGTGTGGTAAAAATATGGGATTACTCGCATTGTTGAGTGGGTAGATTGTGAGGGAATTTTAGAGATTCTCAGCCGTACCTCTTACATTCATAAAACACTTGTAACAATGGTACGTGGAGGCAAATACCAAGGCTAGAAAAAAGTTTTGCGCCTTCGGCAAATGGGTGCGCCTTGCACATTTGCTGAACGGCATACGAACAAGGGCAAATAGCTCGACATCCTGATTGGGTTTATTTGTTAATTTGGTTGTAATAAATACTCAATTTGGTTGGGTTTATTAATCAATTTGGTTATGGTGAACGATCAATTAGCAGGTACAGATAAAAGAGGTTTATCATCTTGATTTTAAAGCTTCTTCCAAAAGTGGCATTAAAGATGCTTTTTATCTGTACTTCGACTTGCCCTTGCGGAACAAGTCGAAGAGCGGAGTCAATCTTCTTAGACTTTTAGCATTTCTTTTTCCAAGAAGAATGTTACTTCTCTTCTTTGTTCTTCAGTGAGAGCTAACGGTTTATAATTTCTTATTTGTACATGAAATAGAAAACTAGAATTGATATAATCTTGCCTAGCAAGATTATAAGAAAAATAACTTGGCCAAATCCATTCACTATCCGAAAAAATTATGTACGGGGCTATATAATTCTCGCCATCAAATAGTGCTAAAGTTTTAGAAAAAACTATATCAGATTTCTCAAGATACTCCACTAACATATCTTTTTCCTCTTTTGTAATAAAAGAAGCGTCTTCATCGCTTGTTTCAAAGATATATTTAGAATTTATTAGTGCTTTATCGTATTCCATTCTAAAACCAATCATTTTCATTTTAAATTATTTTGTCCTTTGTTTGCATCTCGCCTGCCGTTGTTGCACCTTCTGCCAACAACGTACTTACACCTATTACCGTTAATAAAACTTAAAAATAATACAAGCTGATTAGTTTACAAAATAGTCACAGCCAGCAACACATTTACCCACCAATAAAAAATCCCAGCTACAGACGTAGCCGGGATACTTGATACCCCATAAACCCAAAACCAAGATTGTTTATTGTTTCAGTATTTGCTGTGTGGCTATAGTGCCATAAGCAATATCTGTAACGCTTATAATGTAGGCGCCATTCATTAAGCCGCCAGTATTAAAGTTGGCAGCAACACTAGCCCCTGCAGCACTTGGTGTTACAGTTTGTGTTTGAATGGTTCGGCCTATTAAGTCTAAAATTCGTACAGTAGTAGGTGTGGCAGAAGCTGCTTTAAAGGCTACACGTAAGCTAGTAGCTACCGGGTTTGGATAAACACTTAAGTTAGCAGCTATTACTTGTCTAATGGTTTGCACCGCTTCAGATTTACAAGTACCAATACCGCTTACGGTTAGTTTTACAGTATAAGTACCTGGTGTAAAGTTTACTGAAGGGTTTACCAAAGTAGCGGTAGCACCATTACCAAAATCCCATAAGTAGCTCATATTGCCAGCCGCAATAGTGCTTGAGCTGATAAAGGTGGTGCTAGTACCGCTGCCAGTATTGTACAGTACAGAGAAGTTGGCTGTTGGCTTAGCCCCTACTACAATGTGTAGCGTACTCGCATCGCTTTCGCAGCCATTGGCATCTTTTACTTTTAACTGAATATCTCTTTCGCCAAAACTGCTGTAAACTTTGGTTACATTGGCTGTGGTAGCTGTTGCACCATCGCCTAATTGCCATAAGTAAATAAATGGTGCAGTACCGCCGCTAGTAGTATTGGTAAATACAAACTGATTATCGGTTACACATTGGTTAGCATTATTTACTGTAAAGCTTGCCCCAAACTTACATGGTGACGTAACCGCAGTAACCGTAACCACCATAGTTACATAAGATGAACCACAGTTGTTGCTAGTAGTGTAAGTAATAGTAGTAATGCCAGGTGCAATACCAGTAACCACGCCTGTTGTAGGGTTTACAGTAGCTACAGCTATATTACTACTTGTAAATACGCCATTTGGTGTAGCACTAGAGAAAGTATAAGACGTACCTACAGGCATATTGCTAAGGCCAACAATTGCAGCAGGTGGTTCGGGTGCGTTGCCCACTGAAAGTATTAATGTTGCAGCGCTATCGCAGCCAGCCGCATTGGTAAGGTGTACAATGTAGCTGCCTGCACTCGTAAATACGGTATTGTTCCAAGTATAAGGCAATGATGATGCACAAATATTTACCGCAGTAGTAGAACTAGTTGGTATTTTTTCAGTGATAATTAAAGTAGCCACACTATCACAACCTGCTGCATTGGTAAGATGTGTAACATAAGTACCAGCAGTGGTGTAGCTATTACCATTAAACCAGTAGAAACTACCTGCACAAATAGATGCATATGTGGTAGAGGTTGTAATGGCTTTTTCAGTAAGTACCAAGGTAGCCAAACTATCACAACCTACCGCATTGGTAAGGCGTGCTGTATAAGTACCTACCTCAGCGCAAGTAATACCATTCCAAGTGATAGGTAAACTACTAACACATACAGCCATATTAGTGGTGGATGTTGTAATGGCTTTGCTAGTTAATATTAGCGTAGCAATACTATCGCAACCTACCGCATTGGTAAGTAATACTGTGTAAGTACCAGCTGCATTGTAACTAATGCCATTAAATACATAACTACTGCCTGCACACATACTAGCTGTAGTAATAGAAGTAGAAATAGCTTTTACCGTAACAAGAGCCGTTTTAGTGCTTACACCACAAGCATTAACGGCCGTAAGTGTAACAATAAAATTACCAGAAGCAGTGTAGTTGTGTGTAGCATTATCACTGCTTACTGTGGCAGAACCATCACCAAAATTCCAAACGTACACAGGTGTATTGCCAGTAGTAGTATTGGTAAATGTGAAGCTATTATTAGTAAAGCATTGTGCAGCTGTGATAACTGTAAAGCCTGCTTTAGGCGCTGTACAAGGCGCACCAATATTAGATACGGCAATAGTTACAGGTACAGTGGTAAATGCAGTGCCACAACTATTGCTAACCGTGTATTTAATAGTAGTAGTACCAGCAGTAATACCAGTTAATAAACCATTTGCACTTACCATAGCCACGCTACCATTGGCGCTAGACCAAGTACCGCCTGCGGTTGCACTTCTAAGCTGAGAGGTAACGCCTACCATAATAGCCGTTGTACCATTAATAGCTAGTGGTTGTTCAGGTACATCGTTAATAGTTATTGGCTGTGTAGTAGTGCTACTACCACAAGCATTGGTAACAGTAAGTGTAACATTGTAAGTACCAGTAACAAGATAGCTGTGCGCTACTGAATTGTTAGAAGTACCAGCAGCACCATCACCAAAAGCCCAGTCGTAAATGACATTAGTGTCAGTATTGTTGCTAGTGAAAACAACATTGTTAGTAGCCAAACATTGTGTAGTTGCATTAACTGTAAAGCTTGCATTTGGCAAAGCACAGTATTTATTATCAGCACCTACTTTAATTACTTTTGTTACCGTAT
>JAAFHG010000223.1 GCA_013297585.1 Chitinophagales bacterium | reverse complement strand
TTAATGATTGGCAAATTTTCAGTTTCAAATAATTGCCCATTTTCTATTTTTCTGATTAAAGCGAATGAATTTTTAAATATTCCTATTAAAAGGGCAGCTAAAAAAAGCCCAAGAGTTAAAAAAAAAGATGTGAATGTATAAGTGAGTATTTTAATTTTACCACGATTTTTCTCATGATTTCTCATAATTTGTAATGCATCATCATCCGAAATACTCAAATTTTTATTACTATTTCTTAAGCTGTCTTTTTCTTTTATTATCGTTTGGGCTTCATTATTTTTTCCTGAACCAATTCTGTGATTGGGTTCATTTATACTTTTTAAAAATGGGTTTAAGAAATCCATTGCAAGTGTTAGTAAAATTATAATTAGGCAGATTTTTAGTCCAAGAGCTAGTTTTTTAATTTTTGCATTCATGGTTAAATGGTTAAGTCTTGTTCTTCTTGAAGATTGTAGGCTTTTTGGTACCAGTTTAGTACAATTAATAAAAAAATACCTGCCCAAATGAGATATGAATAATTCCAATTACCATATTTATCGTAAGAGAAATTATCTCTAGTCAATTGTTCGATTTCACTATTTATAAAGTGTTTTCTGACCTCGCAGATAATAGCAATAATCATTGTAGTGAATGCTGCTATAGATAATGGTTTAGACAAGTTTGTTACAAATGGATTGTAATGATTTTTGAGTAAAACCAAAATCCACAAAAAGCAAATACTACTTACAAAGTATAGTTGTTGAATAATGAAATCGCCACCGTTTGTATTAGGCCAAAAGATACGCTGCCAGATAGTTGGATGTTCAATTTTAATAACAGTTTGACTTTGTACAACGCTTGCGTTTTGGTATTGTTCCAACTCAATATTATTGATACGATGTTGATACAAATAGGCTTTCACTGGCGATGTAATCGTGTAATCATCTTTGAATAGGGTGTCATACATTGCCATCACATTAGATACTAACAAGGCTAACCCCATTAAGTATACATACCAAGTAGTTATTTGCCACTTTTTCATAGTTACTATGTTATTGAACTCAAAACTATAAATATTTATTGATAATCAATAAAAAATAACCTTTTTTCAATTTTTTATTTTCTTCTCGGGCTTTTATTATCTTTCGCCAAAATTTTAACTCATGCCAACTACTGACCAATTATTAGAAGCTGTAAAAGCTGGTTATACTTTTAAAGGCGAACATGTAAAAATTGGCTGTGCCATTTTAGATGGTGAAGTAGTAACTGGTGCAGATGTGTTTTTGCCGCTAAAAACCATGAACCGCCATGGTCTTATTGCTGGTGCAACTGGTACAGGTAAAACCAAAACCCTACAAATGATTAGCGAACAGCTTAGTAATAATAGCGTTCCTGTGGTGCTAATGGATATTAAAGGCGACTTAAGCGGTATTGCTGCAGCAGGTACGGTAAATGATAAAATCGCAGACCGATGCGCTAAACTAAATGTCACTTATCAACCAGCAGCCTTTCCTGTAGAGTTAATGACGTTAAGTAATGGTAAAGGTGTGAAACTACGTGCAACTGTAAGTGAATTTGGCCCTATTTTATTAAGTAAAATTTTAGGTTTAAACGATACACAAGGTGGCCTTGTAGCCATGATATTTAAGTATTGCGACGATAATAAAATGCCGTTGCTAGACTTGAAAGATTTTATAAAAGTGCTGCAATACATTGGTGATGAAGGCAAGGCAGAATTGGAAAAAAGCTACGGTAAAATATCTACCACAAGTACCGGTACTATTTTGCGTAAAGTAATAGAACTGCAACAGCAAGGTGCAGATGTGTTTTTTGGCGAGAAAAGTTTTGAGGTAGAAGATTTAATGCGCATTAACGATGAAGGCAAGGGCATGATTAACATTCTGCGTGTTACCGAAATGCAGGATAGACCAAAGCTATTCTCAACTTTTATGTTGCAGTTATTGGCAGAATTGTATGCCATTTGCCCAGAAGAAGGCGACCTTGACAAGCCCAAGTTGGTATTAATAATTGATGAAGCCCATTTGGTATTCAACGAAGCAAGCGAAGCCTTGTTACAGCAAATAGAAACTGTTATCAAACTCATTCGTAGTAAAGGTATTGGCATCTTTTTCTGTACGCAAAATCCGCAAGATGTACCCGCAGCTATTTTAAGTCAACTAGGTTTAAAAGTGCAACATGCCTTACGTGCATTTACCGCTGCAGATAGAAAAACTATTAAGCAAGCGGCTGAAAATTTCCCTGAAACAGATTTCTATAAAACTGATGAATTGCTTACCCAGCTTGGTATTGGCGAGGCTTTTGTAACCTTACTTAACGAGAAAGGCGTGCCTACACCTTTGGTTCACACCATGCTATGCCCACCAAGCAGCCGTATGGATATTTTAACCGATGGCGAAATTGATAGCCTTGTTGCTAGTAGTAAAATTGCCCGCAAATATGCCGAGGCAATTGACAGCGAAAGTGCTTACGAAATACTCACAGCCAAGCTAGAAGAAGCCGCTAAAAAAACAGAAGAAGAAAAGCCTGCCACTAACACCACAGCTGAAAAAGTTGAGAGTTTTTTAGATAATCCAATTATAAAGCAAGTGGGTCGTACAGCAGCTAGTATTATCACACGTAGCTTGTTGGGTGCTTTGGGTTTAGGTGGTAGAAGTAGCAAGAAAACGAGTTTATGGTAATAGTATTTTTATGTAACCAGCGGTAGTATACATATTGGATATTTGTTGCAAGTTTATGCTGCGTTTACAAAGTACCTAACTGCCGCAATTTTTTCTTTATTCAGCTTTTATCTTAGCGTATTGCTTGTAACTGTTGCCATTGCTGATGTGTCATTTCAAATTTCAGTTCTTTAGTACCATTCATGCCTACTTCTGTCCAGCCCATTAGCTTATAAAAAGTGGCAGCTCTTGTATTAGGTGAAGTGCCAAGCCATACTGTTGTTTGTGTTTGGCTAAAATACCAATCAATCATCGTGTTATGCAATTGTTTGCCTATACCTTGCTTCTCAAAATCAGGATGTATAAATAGCGCCCAAATATTGTGATATTGTAAGTCAGCAATAGCAAAACCTACAACGCTATTATTAATTTCATATACCCAACCTTTACCTCTTTTAGTTATAAATTCTTCGCAGTCAGCATCAGTAACCAATGCAGGGTTCGATAGTGTATTTTCTTTTACAGCGTTACGTACTATTTGCATTTGTGCAATATCTGCGGTAATTGCTTCGCGTAGTAGCATGATGGCAATGTGTTAATGTTGTTGCACAAACTTATTCTAAGCCAGTAATCACTTTTACTTTTACGTATTCGTTTAAAGCGGCTTTGTAAATTTCTTTTTCTAAGTAGCTTACTGTCACTTTTTTGCTGTTAAGCTTTGAGGGATTACTTATTAAATCTGTAGATCCTTCAAAATATTCTAACCAATAGAGTTTTTCAATTTTGCCAGATGCAGTTTTTATTTCTATATAGCTTAAATCGCTTTTGGTTATTTTTAAAAAAGTACCTTCTAAAGTACCTGCACTATTTTTATTACCGCTTATTAAGTTGGCCGTTGCTTCAGGGTTTTGTGTAAGTAATTCTAAAAATGCGGGGCAAGTATTAGCAAGTTTTCCGCCAATATCTTCACCTACCTTCGAGCCATTTTCTTTAGTTAGCTCTGTAAAACCGTATGCTTCTTGAATTTCGGTTAAATGGTTGGTAAATACTGGTAGCATGGCTAAACCAACCTCAGTAGCTATGTCTTTACCTTTTGATTTACTGTCTTTTGGTTTCGAAAGTTCAATACACACTTCATTTGCCATAAGTTTTACCAAGCTATCCTTTGATATTTTTTGAGCATTGGCAGCGATGGTAATAAATAATGCGGCAGAAAGGAAAAGCTTTTTCATGGTAAATATTTTTGCAAGAATAAATAAAATATTTACAACCTATTATATCAATCCATAAAATATTATTGTGACGAATTGGTTAAACTATCTCTCATTTTTTTAGATAAACCTTCAAATACCAATTCGTACGATTCATCAATCCATTGTTGTAGCTGCTTGTTACTTACCGAGCCATCTGGTACAATGGTGTTCCAGTGTTTTTTATTTTGATGAAAAGCTGGTTGTACACAATCAAAATCTGCACGCAATTGTTCTATTCTATCTGGGTGGCATTTTATATTAAACCTAAAGTCTTCACTATCAAGACCTATTAGTAAAAATAATTTACCGCCAACTTTAAATACCAATGTTTCTGGCCCAAAAGGAAAACCTTCTTCAACAAACGGTTTATCTAAACAATATTCTCTCAAAGATTCCACATCCATAGTTACTTAATTTATAAGAAAACAAGTTAAGCATATTTAGCAATAACTCGTTACTACATGTCACTCGCTTTATTGTAAGCTATTATAAATATGGCGCCAAGGTTTTTATGTGGCGGTACGTAATCGTCAAATTTTTCTTTGTTTCCACCCTTAAATTGTACTCCAAACCCCTTCCACAATTCTGGCCAGTTTAAGTCTTTACCGTTTCGTAGTTCGTCTGTTATTTTATTAATTAAACCTTGGTTTATAACGCCTGTGCCTACTTGTTTCGACGAAATAATTTGTGCTTGCGTAGTACGCTTTAATACATCGTTTAAACTTTGGTAACCGCCACAACTGCCCAGTAACACTACCTTGGCCGATGATGCTAGCTGGGTAATTGTGCTTTTTACAAAATAACTATGCCCACGATGAATAACTACGGTTGGCTCTAGTTGTAGGGAATCTAAATAGTTGCCTAAATGCGCCTGTGCTTGTGCATCTAAATCTTGCAACTCATCTAACGGTTTGTTTGCATATATTTTAATATTTGTACCTTTAACAGATACTACCTCTACCCATTCTGGTTTATTAATTATTTTCCAATTCGCATTTCTAAAATTGGCCAAGAAAGTATTAAATACATTGTTGCCATCTTTATCCCCATAAAAAAACTGCTGAATAATAATGCGATTAGTACTGTCTTTCAGCAAAGCAATTGGCATTTTAAATACCGGGTTAATACCTAGTTTTTCACTTACATCTATATTATTCGCAGGATCCATCGACAAGAAAATAGTATTGAGTAAGTTGTAAATATTCTCACCTCTTGCATTTTCATTGGTAGTAGCAACTGCTAAGTTTTTTTGTATTTGCTCTAGTATTAGTTTTTGCAGTTTTGGATCTACAATACTGGCGTAGCTATCTGCAACATCTACAGCGTCTTCTAATGTTCTAGTTGTTTCTAAACCTGTAACAAAATTGCGCATCATGGTATTGGCTTCGCTTTCATCCATCCGCTTTAAAAAATCGGTAAGTGTGTTGTATGCAGAAGCCATTTTAAGAAACTTCTTGTAATAATCGTAATGTACTGCTTGTAACAAACTATCGCCTCGCGGCGCACTCATGCGCTCAAAAATGCGCTTATACACACCTAGGTAACTGCTGGTGTAAATTTCTTGCTCGCTTAATACACACAAGTAATACAATTCGGTAGGCGATAGTTTTTCTATGCGTTTAAATCTTACGACATCGCTGCGCTCATCGTGCAATCCATTAATGGTATCAATATAGTTTTCTATCCCTTTCGCTTTCAGTTTTTCGGTTAATACTTTCTTTACTAGGGGCGTATCACCATGTTGCATTCTATTAGTATAATCAATTTCTGTTTTTACTAATAATTTGTAATAACCATCAGGATCGTTTTTAAGTTTCGTAAGCGAGTCAAGCGAAATTTTATTTCGGTATAATTCATCTAAAAATGGAAAATAAACCCGGCCTGAGTTCATTAGAGCGAGTAAACCGATCGTTTTTACCAGCGGCTCGTTTACCGATTGTATTTTATAGCCCAAAGGTGTAGCGCCAGATGCGTAATTATATAATTGCTCTTGATCACGGTAAGCTTCAGCAATTATCAAGCTATCAGCAAATGGTACTTGTAAGTTATCTTGTAATATTTTTAATATTTTAGTTGGATTGCGCTTACACTGTTTTAACACCAGTTCGTCTTTACAGGCTTGTATACAGATATTATTTTTAAATGCTATATTTCGGGTTAAAATACTAGAAACTTCCAGCTCATTTGCTATAATGATGGGTGCAATAGATTTTTTGTTCAGTTGCAGTTTCATACATTGCTCATAAGCCAATATTACATCGCCAAGCATAATGGTTTTAATGACACGTAGCTTGTAGTAATTGGTAAAATCGGCAAGTAAATCTTCTATACTTCGTAGCCATATAAATTTATCATTATTTAAAATGGTGCTATCAAGCTCAACTTTTGCTTGTAAGTTATTAATGCGCCTGTAAAGTATTTGATACACTTGCTGGTTAATACTTTCATCATTAGAAGCCTTTAAAATGCTATCATTATTGCTAGTAAGGCGAACAATATTTTGCTGTGCCTCATCAATTTTT
>JAAFHG010000307.1 GCA_013297585.1 Chitinophagales bacterium | reverse complement strand
GCTCTTCTTTACGTACGATAGATGTTGTGTAAATATCCCAATTATCGTTGCGTTCTGCGGCATAAATTAAACTCTTGCCATCAGCACTCCATTCTATCATGCGTTCTTGCTGTGGTGTATTGGTAATGCGTTTGGTTTGCGCTCCATCTACACTCGTTACAAATACTTCACCACGCGTTACAAAAGCAATCTCTTTGCCGTTAGGCGATAAGGCAAATTCGCCCACATTGCCATTAACGGCTATGTTTTTCTCTACATTCTGTCTGCCATCGTTGTAAATCTGTATAGCTAGTTTTTTAGGCGAACCGCCATTAGCCAATGTATAAATGTCACCATCTTGCGTAAAGCACAATGTATTGCTATTGCTTACGCTTAAATGCCTTACTGGATTGTTTTTAAAAGTCGTCAATTGCTGTTCAGCAATTTTTAATAGCAATGGTGTTTTGTAAATATTTTGATTACCATTTTTTTCGCTTAAATAGTACACATATTGGTCATCGCTGCTAAATACAGGCTCTCTATCTTCACCCTCAAAGCCACTTATTTTGCGGTATTGTTTGGCCGCAACATCCATTACCCAAACATCTCTAGTTACCGATGATGTGTGGTGCTTACGCCAAGGATCTTCGTACCCCTTTCTATCTTCAAATACTATTTGTGTGCCCTTACTGTTATAATGCGCTCTATCCATACCAGCACCAGACAATAACACAGGTGTACCACCTGCAATGGTTACGCTGTAAAGGTTTTGAAACAATCTTGGGCTGTAAAACCGCACATTGCTAGCTTGTACGTTTCTGGCACTACCAAAAATTATCTCCTTGTTATCTACCGAAAAATCAAATGGATAATCGCCTGCACTATTATAAGTAATACGTGTAGGTGTGCCACCTGTAGCTGGCATTACAAACACATCAAAATTGCCGTAGCGGTCGCTAGCAAAAGCAATGTATTTACCATCGTGGCTCCATACAGGCATCATGTCTTGCGCTTCATGAATGGTGAGTGGTACGGCTACACCACCGCTTGCATCTACTCTATAAATATCGCCTTTGTAGCCAAACGCAATGGTTTTTCCATCGGGCGAAATAGCAGGATAACGTAACCATGCAGCATTGTTTTGTGCCATACCACTAATAGTTGCGCCTACTAGCAGTAAACTTAAAATTACCTTACGCATATAGTATTGGTTTTTGTTGTTGATAAAAATGATTGTACAATGTAGCAAATAGCCACAAATAGTACTCAGGTTTTTTAACAAATAGTTGTTTAAACCTTATAAATGGTAAAGCATCACATAACTACTCACTATTTTATTACTTTAAAATAACCGATTATGAAACAAATAGTATTGGCAACAAGTATTATTACAAGCAGTTTACTAGCTTGTAGCTGCGGTAATGCACAACGCATACATGTGAGCGTTCGTCCAGTTGCACCTGTAGTTGTAAGGCCAGTGGCACCAAGACTTACAGCAATATGGATAGCGCCTGAATGGGTATGGCGAGGTGGTAGATATGTGTATGTAAATGGTTATTGGGCTAACCCTAGAGCTGGTTACAGATATAATCCAGGCTACTGGCGCAAAACAAGACGTGGTGATATTTGGGTAGCTGGTGTATGGGTGAGATAAAAGATTGCTTGTTACTAGTTGAAAAATCTTATCGTAAAAAGTAGTATTTTGAAAAAGCAAATGCCTCACAAATAATTGTGAGGCATTTATAAAAAGATTTGCTAAGTAGCTTACTTACAAAAAAATTATTTTTTTGTAGTATCAACAGCAGCAGCTGTAGTATCTTTCTTAGTTGTATCCATTGCAGCAGCGGCAGCAGCAGCTGAATCAGCAGCTTTAATAGAATCAGCTAATTTTGTTGAATCAGCAGCAGCTGTTTCAGAAGCACCAGTACCACAAGCAGCAAAAGCAACTGCTACAGCGAACAATACGAATAATTTTTTCATTGTAATTTTGGTTTAAAATTTGTTGCAAAAATAGGGCGCAGTTTGAAACTACCAAATTTTAACGTAACTTTTTATTTTTTTCTAAAAAATATTCTTACAGGTACGCCTTTAAAGTTAAAATTACTACGTAATTGATTTTCTAAATAGTTTCTATAAGGCGATTTAATGTCATCGGGATAATTGGTAAAAAATGCAAATGACGGCACGTGAGTAGGTATTTGTGTAACAAACTTAATTTTTACTGCATGACCACGAACAACTGGTGCATGGTACGATTCGATGGCTTTCAACATAATCTCATTTAACTGAGAGGTAGGTATGCGACGTTTTTTGCTATCGTACACTTCTAAGCCAATTTCTATAGCTTTTAAAATACGCAACTTCTCTTTTGCAGAGATAAATAGAATAGGCACATCGGTAAACGGTGCTATTTTTTGTTTCAACTTGGCTTCGTAGTCACGTGCTGTGTTGGTTTCTTTAGCCATTAAATCCCATTTATTTACCAATACCACAATACCCTTACCCTTACGAGCGGCCAAACTAAAGATGTTTACATCTTGCGCAGTAATACCATTTACAGCATCAATTACAAGCAAACAAACATCTGCCTCATCTACTGCACGAATTGCACGAATAACAGAATAAAACTCCAAGTCTTCTTTCTCTTTGTTTTTTTTACGTAAACCAGCCGTATCTATCAGTATAAATTCTTTCTGAAACAAGTTGTAATGCGTGTGAATAGTATCACGTGTAGTACCAGCAATATCACTTACAATGGTACGTTCAGAACCTACCAACGCGTTTAATAAAGACGATTTACCAACATTTGGCTGACCAATAATGGCAAATTTTGGCAACTCAACTTGCGACAAAATACCATCAACATCTTCTTGTGTGATAGGCGCTACAACAGCATCCAACAATTCGCCAGTACCAGTGCCACTAATACTACTTACGGTGTAAATGGTTTCGAAACCAAGGCTGTAAAACTCAGTAGCATCTAATTCACGCTGACCATTATCTACTTTGTTTACTACCAAATACACAGGTTTGGTACTACGACGCAACAAATCTGCCATGGCATCATCAAGGTCTGTAATACCCGTAGCCACATCTACCATAAAAATGATAGCATTCGCTTCTTCAACCGCAATTTTTACCTGCTTGCGAATTTCAACTTCAAAAATATCATCGCTCTGCGGCACAAAACCGCCTGTATCAATCAAGTTAAAAGGCTTGCCATTCCATTCAGCAATTCCATATTGCCTGTCTCTTGTTACGCCACTAATATCATCTACAATGGCTTTACGCTGTTCTAAACACCTATTAAACAACGTGCTTTTACCTACGTTTGGTCTTCCTACAATTGCTACTGTATAACTCATATAACCCTGCCCCCTAAAGGGGAATTTAAAAAACCTGTCAAGTATAATGATGATAGGTTTATGAAAAAATATATTTCTACTCTCAACCCTCCTTTCTCCCCTTTAGAGGTCGGGGGCTTCTAATGATAGCCATATTCTTTTAACCGCATATCGTTGTCTCGCCACTTGGGCTTCACTTTTACAAACAGTTCTAAAAATACTTTTTGTTGTATAAATGCTTCTATATCTACCCTTGCTAATGTACCAATTTCACGGATCATTTTGCCACGTTCGCCAATAATAATGCTCTTTTGTGTATCTCTATTAACCACAATATCTGCCTGAATTTTGGTTAATGCATCTTTCTCTTTGTATTCATTAATTAATACAGCTGTGTGGTAAGGAATTTCATCACCAAATAATTGGTAAATTTTCTCTCTAATTATTTCACTTACAAAAAAACGTGTTGGTAAGTCGCTCAAATCTTCCTCGCTGTAAAATGGGAAGCCTTCTGGCATAAAAGCCAAAATAACGTCTAACAATTTTTGTAAATGGTGCTTTTCTAGTGCTGAAATTTTAATGAGTTGTTTGCAATAAGGTTTGGCAGCAAAAAAAGTCTCAGCTTCTGCTATTTTACCATTTTTGGCAACATCTATTTTATTTAAAATAACAATACTTGGAACTTTTAATTTAAGTGCAGAAAAAATAGCATCACATTCTGTAAAATCATCGTTGGCATCTACAATTAATAAGGCAACATCTGCATCTTCAAGAGCACTTTTTACAGCACCCATCATTTTATCGTGTAGTTTGTAACGTGCCTCAATAATACCTGGTGTATCAGAAAAAATAATTTGGTATTCATCAGGTTTGTTTAAGAAAGCTTTAATACGATGCCTTGTTGTTTGCACCTTCGGTGAAACAATCGCCATTTTCTCGCCCATTAAGGCATTTAGCAAAGTGCTTTTGCCTGCATTAGGTTTACCGAATATGTTTACAAAGCCTGCTTTCATGTTACTTTATTTGATAAGAACACAGATTGTTATGATTGGATGGATAATCACAGATAAAATTAGTCATAAGTTTTACAAATACAGCAAAGAAAAAAATCAGCGTATATCTTGATAATCTGTGTCATCAGTGTTCCAATATCCAATAATAAAAAAAGCCTCAAACGAGGCTTCTGTTGTCTGTTGCGAGAAGAGGGTTCGAACCTCTGACCTTCGGGTTATGAGCCCGACGAGCTACCGCTGCTCTATCTCGCGATTTATTTGGATTGCAAAAGTAGGGGTTATAAACTCATCAGCCAAAACTTTTTTAAAAAAAAGTAACTTTATACCCGAAAAAAAATAAAAACATGCAAGAAATGCTATTATTGTATACGAATCGTAATTTTTTTAATGCTATAAATCACAAATGAACTACCAGTCTCTATCAGACGATATGCTATCAAAGCTTTTGAGGGCCGACGACGATAAAGCTTTTGAAGAGATTTATAAGAGATATTGGAAAAAAACGTTTACCATTACTTATCAAAAAATAAACAATATAGAAGTTGCAAAAGAATTGGTACAATCACTTTTTTACGCATCTGGGAAAGAAGGGCT
>JAAFHG010000431.1 GCA_013297585.1 Chitinophagales bacterium | reverse complement strand
ACGTTTATGATTGTGGTGGTTTTTTGTTTGAATTTCTTTATAAAAATATTTCTAAAAAAGAGGCTTTATTAATAGAAAGAAAGCTTATAAAAGAAATTGGGCTTGAAAATCTAACAAATATTGTTGGTGAGTTTGGGAATAGCACTGCTTTTAAAAAGGGTGGAATATCTTGGAATGCAGGATTAAAAGGAGTACAAGCTCCAGCTACTAAAAGTGTAATTGTTAATGATAAAAAATATATATCTGTTGAAAGTGCAATAGCTGAATTAGGGATAGGAAAAACTACTTTTTATAGATGGGTTAAAAAAAATAGAGTTCAATATGTTCATTAGGACTACAGCAATAAATAAAATATTAAACCTTAAAAAGTTTATTCGAGGTGTGCAGGGTGGCACATCTGCGAACTAAGCCCCTTTCTTTAATTAGTTAGGGGCAAAATAAAATAGGCAAAACTTACGCAATACTACCTATCCTTATCAACATCGCAGCTAAAGAAAAACAAATAGATATTTCAGTAGTTGCCGAAAGCATACCACATCTCAAACGTGGTTGCATTAAAGATTTCAAAAAAATAATGTCCGATACTGGTCGATGGGTCGGCGACCGATGGAATGGTACAGACTTTAAATACACTTTTGCAAATGGTTCGGTTATAGAGTTTTTTAGTGCCGATAGTGATGCAAAGTTAAGAGGTGCAAGGCGTGACTGGTTATATATGAATGAG
The DNA here is from genome assembly GCA_013297585.1 of Chitinophagales bacterium. Classification (GTDB taxonomy): domain Bacteria; phylum Bacteroidota; class Bacteroidia; order Chitinophagales; family Chitinophagaceae; genus Parasediminibacterium. The sequence continues at coordinate 2,616 of JAAFHG010000431.1, read as the reverse complement.
TGCAACAACATTACATTCAATGCCTATAATGAACTTGCAATGAGAACAAAGCAAGGTGTTTACCTTGACTGGAATCCAACCAATGCTTTTTGGTTTCATCAAGAGTTGCAGCAAGACAATAACGTTGATTTTATTGTTATTAATTACTTAGATAACGAAGCATGTCCTGAAAGTGCCAAAGACTTTATTTTAAACGCAAAGAGCAAAGCAACTACTTCTACATTTTGGGCGAACTGGTACAAGGTTTATGGCTTGGGCGAATTAGGCAGCCTACAAGGTACTATATTCGATTTCACACAATGCAACTCAATACCTAAAGATGCTGAGTTATTAAGCTATGCAATAGACTTTGGATACACCAACGACCCAACAGCTTTAATTGAGGTTTATAAGTTTAACGGCGAATTGTTTATTAATGAATTGATTTACGAAACTAAACTAACTAATCAAGCTATATGTGAAATAATGAAGCAGTTAAATATAAGTTATTCACACACTATAATTGCAGATAGTGCCGAGCCTAAAAGCATCGCTGAAATTAGGTTAGGTGGTTTTACAAACACAATACCAGCTAAGAAAGGGCAAGATAGCATTCGCAACTCGATTAACATTCTGCAAAACTACAAGCTAAATGTTACTGCAAACTCTACTAATATAATCAAAGAACTTCGCAACTACAGGTGGGACGAAAATAAAGACGGCAAACAATTAAACACACCTATTGATAAGTTTAACCATAGCATTGATGCTTTGCGTTATGTTGCTTTGAATAAATTAAATAAGGCAACAGGCGTATATCATATTTACTAAGTTGCTATAAATCCCTAATTTTGCAGTCTATAATAATGGAATGACTTTAAAAAATTATCAAACGTGCTATAAAATTAACGCAAACGTTACCGATGAAATAGAACGTATGGCGTTAATAATTTGTGAATTGTGGAACTATTCGCCTACTAAAGTCGATAGTTTTAGTTTACTAAAGATGCTAAACAATTGAAGTTAGGGCAGTTTATTGAGTTGCAGCACTGGTTAAAAAAAGACCCTATCGAAGTTTTACACTTAGTTGCAGCATCAATAAGTAAGTCGAAAAAACAACACAGCATTAAAGCAGATTATTATTTAACATTAAATGTTAAACAAATATTGCAGCCTTGTTTAAAGTTTATTGAAAGTTTACAAAAGTTATTGCAACAATACGCTGGTTTATTTGAGATTGATATTGAGGACGAAGATTTAAAGCAGCAAGACAAAAACGAAAAGTTATCACGTCATCCATTCATTGAGCAATATGGTTGGCAAGACCAAGCGAAAGTGTTGGCAGATTATTATAATATTTCAGTTAATGATGCTTATGAATTAGGTGTTTTAGAGGCTTTAAATACTTTGGCACTTTTAAAAAGTAAGCAAGATTATGAAAAGCAATTGAATAGATGAGTATAGCAAAGAAACAACTTGAATTTATTGAAAGTGGTGAAATTGAATTAGGTGGAACATCTAAAAGCGATTTCAAAAAAGTTGAATTAAACAACATTCAAAACACACTTGAAAACCTTGCAGCTCAATATTCTTTGCTGTTAGCTGAAAAACTAAACGCAACTAACAGCGTAAGTAGTGGGGATTTAAGTGAAAGCATACAACCCACATCAATTGAAATAAATGGTAGCGTGTTTACAGTTGGAATACAAGCGTTAAAGTACGCTTCATTTATAGATGAGGGGGTTGATGGGTGGGCTAATAGTAGAGGTAGCAGGTTTAAGTTTAAAAGTAAAGGTATGCCACAGGCTGCGATAAAAAACATTGCAGCATATTTAGAACGTGAGGGCAAAATGAACCAACTGCCTAGAAAATATGCAGTTGTTAAAAAAGAGGCTAAAGATTGGAAACTTGCAAAGGCTGAAAGTGTTGCTTATATGATAAAAAGAATGGGGATAAAAGCTACTCACTTTTGGCGAGACGCAACTAAAGATTTTGAGAAATATTTAGAACGTGAATTAGGAACAGCCGTAAGAGTTGACATAATTAAAAATATAGTGAAATGACAATAATAAATACACCATCTAACTATCAAAGCGTAAATGAAATATTAGTATGGACAGTGTACGATGCCAATAGTATCGACCCAACTAAACTGGATTATAAATATATTGCTGAATGTTGGGTTAATGGAACATTGGTACAAACACAAAGAGTTTATCCTATGCCAAACAATAATTATGGAGTATTTGATTTTACGAACATAATAAGGCAATATATTACACCTGAATTAATAAACGAACTAGGGCTAAGTAAATTTAATACCACAGCGTTTTTAAATATAAGAGAAGAATATAATGGTGCTGTTAGTGGAGTTGTTGCTACAACTGACGAAAGAACTTTTTTTAACCACTACTCAGGATTGTATTATGATTTGAACGGATTGAGGAGTATAATCTATAAATTATATAAGCCATTAACCAATAGACCGAAAAATATATATATAGCAGAAAATGATATACACTTTTATTTGCCAGTATTCACACCAAATGTTGGCGACCAAGTTCAATTGAGCATTGATGGTGGTACATACACAACAATAGCAACATCTACTTTAAAAAATAGTTGCCAACAAATAGA
>JAAFHG010000552.1 GCA_013297585.1 Chitinophagales bacterium | reverse complement strand
ACAAGCAAATGTAATTTCATTGTTTAGCAATGCTTATACCAATCAAGGTGTAGATACTTGGAGAACCGATTGGTCTGCTGCAACTTTAGAAGATGTAACAATAAGTGGTGATGCTATGAAAAAATACACCCTTTTAGATTATGTAGGTATAGAAACAACAGGCGCAAATCAAATTAATGCTACCTCTATGACTCATTTTCATGTAGATGTTTGGTCTCCAAACTTTACATTGTTTAAGGTTAAACTAGTAGATTTTGGTGCAAATGGAATTTACCAATCAGCTCCTGGTGTAGCTAGTGATGATGTAGAAGATACTTATGTATTAGAAATTCCAACCAAAAACGGTTGGAATTCCCTGGACATTTCTTTAAGTAGCTTAGTTGGACTAACGACTCGTGGACATATTTCACAAATAATCTTTTCGGCAACCCCAGTAGCTGGTGCTACTGTTTATGTTGATAATGTATATTTCCACAAATAAAATAACAAAAAAAAAATGACCTTATATATTTTTAAAAATATATAAGGTCATTATAATAACAAATCAAAATAGTGAAAAACTTAAAATTAATGGTAAGCATACTTGCCCTAACATTCTCAATTGGATGTTCAAAAGACAATGAATCAGAGCTTCCAGAGGTTATAGCTGCCCCATCTAATTTAGTAGTAACCACTACCCCAAATAATTTGGTATTAAAAGTAAAAGCTACCGCTACTGATGCTACCTCGTTTAATGTGTATTTTGGTGTAAACGGAGAAACACCAAAAAACATTCTTGTAAATGGCGAAGCTAGCTATACTTATGCAGCAGCAGGTACTTATAATGTGAAAGTAGTAGCAAAAAATGCAGGAACAGCAACTATTGAAAAAATTACAGCTGTAACCGTGACTTTGCCACCACCGCCACCACCATCTGGTGTAGCGCCTTTTGCGCCCATCGATTTTGAAAGCACAGGCTATGGTGCCACATGGACTTGGACAGTTTTTGAAAATACCATAAATCCACCAGCCCTCGAAATAGTTAACAATCCTAGCGCAACTGGTATAAACACCTCTTCAAAAGTGGCTAAATTTACAGCCTTGAACGGCGGACAACCGTATGCGGGTTGTGAATCAAAACGCGGTGCAGACATTGGTACATTCAAATTTGATGCTACAAATAAAATTGTAAGGATTATGGTTTACAAAACAGTGATTAGCGATGTAGGGTTAAAATTTTCAGAAATCAATGGAGAAGCACAGCCAGAAGTTAAAGTAGCCAATACAAAAATTAACCAGTGGGAAGAATTAAGATTTGACCTTTCAGGAAGCATAGGAAAAGGTATAACTGGCAATATAGTTCAAATCATTATATTTCCTGATTTTAAAGCAAGAACTCAAGATAATGTTATTTATTTTGATAATATTACGTTTAGTAATAATTAAATTATAAAACAAAATGAACAAAACTATTTTAAAAATAATTACACTTCTGACGCTCCTCTTCACAATAGGCTGCCAGAAAGACAACTATACTTTTGGGTCTATAGAAAGCCCAACAAATATGGAAGTTAAAGCTGAAATTGTAGGTAAAACAGACGCGCTCCCCAACGGAGATGGTTCAGGAAAAGTAAAATTTACTGCCAAAGCCAGCAATGCCATTGCCTATAAATTTGTATTTCCTGATAATACTAGCATAAGTTCATCTTCTGGAAATTATGAAAAACTTTTCTCAAAAACAGGACTAAATACCTATACGGTAGTTGTCATTGCGTCAGGAAAAGGTGGCGTGAGCACCAGTACAACCATTGAAGTAACTGTTTTGAGTACTTTTTCTGATAACGAAGCGGTTCAGTTTTTAACAGGCGGTTCGTCTAAAAAATGGTATTGGTCTCAAACCGAAGAAGGACATCTAGGCGTGGGGCAAAACTCGGATAAAGAAGTAGATGCAAACGGACATTTGAACTATTTGCCAACTTATTATGCTGCCAAAGCCAATGACAAATCTAGCACTTGTTTATACAACAGCGTTTTAACGTTTGCACTTGAAAGTAGCCAATTAAAAATGGGATTAGACAATGGTGGGCAAACTTATTATAACGGTGCTATAAAAGGCGGCGATGATGCTTGTTATGATTTGAACACAGCGGGTTTAAAAACTGTTTCATTAAGCCCATCAGAGTCTTTTGTTGCCAAAAATGCAAATCATGCCACACAAACAAGAGGTACTATGATGAATATTGCCGACGGTGGTTTTATGGGGTATTTCTTTGGTGCAAGCTCTTATGAAATTTTATCCATTACCGAAAATCGTATGGTTGTCAGAGCAGTTATGCCTAAGAATCCAGCATTAGCGTGGTACCATATATTTACAACCACAAATCCAAATGTTGTAGTACCGCCAGCCGATGATTATACCAATCTAGTTTGGTCAGACGAATTTGATACTGATGGGGCACCTAATCCTGCAAAATGGACTTATGACATTGGCACAGGCGCAGGCGGTTGGGGCAATAATGAAGAACAAACCTATACCAATGCCGCAGCAAATGCCACGGTAATAGGCGGAAATCTAAAAATTACAGCTATCAAAAACGGCTCGTCATATACT
>JAAFHG010000207.1 GCA_013297585.1 Chitinophagales bacterium | reverse complement strand
GTAAAATAAAATAACCATATAGCCAATTTAGAAGTGATAAGCCAGCTGCTACAAAAAAGGGTGCTTTTAAACTTATATGTGATAAAAAACCACCAATTGAAGGGCCGATAATAAAGCCTAACCCAAAAGCTGCACCCACCATGCCAAAGTTTTTTGCTCGGTTTTCTGGTGTACTAATATCTGCGATATAAGCAGATGCTGTTGTAATACTTGCGCCTGTAATACCTGCAATTAATCTACCAACAAATAGCCATGCAATAGACGGCGCAAAGGCTAATAACAAATAATCAATACCAAAACCAAATAAGGAGAATAATAAAACTGGTCTTCTGCCATACTTGTCGCTGAGGTTACCTAGCACTGGCGAAAACAAAAATTGCATACTAGCATAGGCAAATACGAGCAAGCCACCGTATTGAGCCGTCTGGCTCATTGTACCATGTGTTAATGATTGAATAAGTTTTGGTAAGCCTGGTATTATGATGCCAAAACCAATAAAGTCGATTAATAATGTAATGAAAATAAAACCTAGTGCTGCTTGCTTTTTGTCTTTTACCATAACAATGTGATTATTGCAAAGTAAAAGTTTTAGAAGTAAATCAATGTGGCTTTTTGCTTAAATGGTTGAGGGACGTACAAAGCGCCGCATTAGTTACTTCATTAGTTCAATATAAACTTGCGCAACAGCTCATAATAGTAATTCTGTTGCTGGTGACATAAAATAAAGAAAGCTTGCCCTCTGCAAGCTTCTAAAATATTATTTACAAATATTAAGCATGAACCAATTGCTGCACAATGTGATTGTTAGTGGCAAAAAGTTCAGCAGGAATTTCTATTGAATTGATTAGTTTTTCTTCAAGTACATTGGCAAATGCTTCAAAATAAGCAACTACATCTTCACGAACATTGCGCTTAAGCCAGCGAAAACCACCTTCTAAATTGTTTAAAATTTCACGATCTTCTAGGTATTCAATATTATGAATATCGGTAGGTGTTAAACCTAATTTTTCTAGCTTGCTTATTAATAAATTTACTGGTGCATTGGTAGTAGGGCAGTAATCTTCTGCCAATTCTGTCCATTCGCCTATACCTGTTTGTGCATAAGTTAAAATTTCTTCTTTTGAAAGTTCGGTAACTACCTGCAATAAATTACCGCAATTGCAGCTACCATGGTTGCCCCAAGCGTAATGATTACCTGATTTTAAGCGACTTGCGGTGTCTCTTAAAGCTTGTATTAATTGCAAATTTGGATATGCCATAATCTTGTTTTTTGAAATAAACACTCGTTTACCTTATAAAGTTGGCTAATTGTAAAATTGGATGCGCCATTTGTTTAAGTAGCCATAGCAGCTAATAAAATTTAATTAAACTGCAACGCAGGTAAGCGGTAATGTTGGCTATCATATACAAATAATTCTTCAATTATATATGTCCAATATTTATACAATGGTGTTTTGGCCAAATAGCTATCTGCTTTTGCTTTGCTTTCAGTATTAAGGGTTATCCAACAGGTTTGGCTTTCCATGCTTACTGCATAACTATCTATAATGCCTTTGTTCATTAAAAAGTTGATGTAGGTACGATGCGCTGGCACTAGGGTCATAAAATCTTCATCCATCGTAAATTTAATTATCGCCTGAAACTTGTTCATAGTCTTACATTTAATCTAGTTATAAAATTAACAACTATTGTGCTTGATATGTTTCAGATGGCAAACTGACAATTATCTGACTAATGTACTGTAGTTATTGCAGTAATTTGCAAAACTTTAAAAATAAATATCGATGGTAAAAACAATTGCGCTTTTAGCTTGCTCAAACATATTTATGACTTTTGCGTGGTATGGCTTTTTAAAAGATATTGGTATGCCGTTGTGGAAAGCAATTTTGCTAAGTTGGGGCATTGCATTTTTTGAATATTGCTTAATGGTGCCAGCCAATAGAGCAGGATTTACAAGTGGGCTAAATGGCTTTCAGTTGAAAATAACCCAAGAAGTGATTACACTAGTAGTGTTTTCAGTATTCGCAGTGCTGTATTTAAAAGAGCCATTTCAAATGAAATACTTGATTAGCTTTTTATTTATACTTGGTGCCGTTTACTTTGCATTTAAGAAATAGGGTTTTAACTTACCACATAGGCACAGAAGGCACATAGTTATTGAAAAAACTCTGCTTATCTATGTGGCTATGAGTCTATGTGGTGAAAATTTATACATTTATGAGAATAATTTCAGGAAAATATGGTGGTAGGCGCATAGCGCCGCCAGCAAATATGCCGCACACAAGACCAACAACCGATATAGCAAAAAGCGGTTTATTTAATATTTTGCAAAGTAGAATAGATTTTGAAGGTGCAAAAACACTGGATTTATTTGGTGGAACAGGTTGCATTAGTTACGAATTATCATCTCGTGGTGCTGAGGATTTAACCATTATTGAGAAAGATGGAATTATGCACAGCTTTATCAAAAAGAATTGTGCAATGCTTGGCATTACCAATGTTAAAGTGCTACAAATGGATGTGTTTAGTTACATGAACACTTGCAATGAGCAATACGATTTTATTTTCGCTGGCCCACCTTATGCTTTGGGTACTATTGATGAAATTCCTAAAATAATAATTGAGAAAAAACTGATAGCAGAAGATGGCTATTTTGTGCTAGAACACACGCCTCGTAATGCTTATGAGAGCTATGAAGGTTTTAGTTTTCAAAGAAATTATGGCACAACTGTGTTTTCGTTTTTTGAAGCCCCTAACCCCTAAAGGGGAATAAGAAATCAATGTATGAGTAATATTCGTTTTAATGAAAATGGTTTTTCTTGCTCCCCTTTAGGAGCTGGGGGCGTCTCGTCTATTTTCATTACAGGTATTGGTACAGGTGTGGGTAAAACAATTGTAAGTGCCGTTGTAACTGAGGCTTTGCAAGCAGATTATTGGAAACCTATACAGGCTGGTTTTGAAGATGGTACAGATGTGCTGGCAGTTAAAGACTTAATCAGCAATACGCAAACTATCATGCATCCAGAAGTATACAAATTAGCTTTACCAGCTTCGCCACATATAGCTGCAAGGCAAGAAGGTGTAAGCATTGACATTGCAAATATTGTAAACCAACAACCTGTAACTAATAACCAGCATCTTGTAATTGAAGGGGCAGGCGGTATTATGGTGCCTGTAAATGATAATGAATTTATTATTCACGTGATTGAGCAACTAAAAGCTAAAGTGATTTTAGTAAGTAGAAATTATCTTGGTAGTATCAATCATTCTTTATTAACAGCGAGTATTTGTAAGCAACGCGGTATTGATGTTTTGGGGTGGATTTTTAACGACCAATATTTAGATTATGAAGATGAAATAGCCAACTGGTCTGGCTACCCTAAAATCGGTTCAATACCTTATACGGAAACATTAGATAAAACGTTTGTTAAAGCGCAAGCAGAAGCTATCAGATTATCTTTACAGCAATTATTATGACAAAAGCTGAACTAAGAACCATTTATAAACAAAAGCGGCTAGATATTTCATCTAAAGAAAAGCTGAAACTGGATGACTTGCTGTTATTGCAATTGCAAACTTTTAGTTTTGATGGTATTAAAACCTTGCTCACATATTGGCCAATGGCAAATATGGCAGAACCTAATACACACTTATATTCTGGCTACTTAAGGCATATGGTTGAAGGCTTGCATATTACGTATCCTGTAAGTGATTTTGCTAATAATACCATGCAAGCAAAATTGATTGATGAAGACACCGTTTATAGTACCAATAGTTATGGCATTACAGAACCCAAGGATGGCGAAATTATTAACCCGATTGACGTTGATTTAGTATTTGTGCCATTGTTGGTATGTGATAGACAAGGTTATAGAGTTGGTTATGGCAAGGGCTTTTACGACCGATTTTTAAACCAATGTAGAGAAGATGTGGCACTAATGGGTTTTAGTTATTTTGAACCAGTGGATACAATTACTGATAAAAACGAATTTGACATACCTTTAAACTTTTGTATTACGCCAAATGAAGTGTATGAATTTTAACCGCTGATTGATGATGATTTGCATGATTACTATGATTTTAGTGGTAGATATTCTTTTAACTTAAAAAAGTATTCCTATGTGTCTATCTGTCTATGTGGTAAAAATTAGTGTTGCTATCAATAAAATTTAAAAATGAACATCAACAATATTTTCCTTAAATCATTTCGTATTGTACTGCTGCCATTTGCCATTGCTTACGGTGCGGTAATTATTATTAGAAATTGGCTGTTTGACAAAAAATATTTGCATTCAGCTACGTTTAATTTCCCGCTTATTTGCGTAGGTAATATTGCAGTTGGTGGTACTGGCAAAAGCCCAATGGTAGAATATTTAATTCAATTGTTGCATCCTCGTTTTGAGATTGCTACTTTAAGTAGGGGCTACAAGCGTAAAACCAAAGGTTATGCATTGGCAAATGCTAGTACAACAGCATTAGACATTGGTGACGAACCGATGCAGTTTCATTCTAAATTTCCTGATGTTGCTGTGGCTGTTGGCGAAGAGCGATTAGTCGCAATCCCTCAATTATTACATAACAAACCAACGCTTGATGCTATTATTTTAGATGATGCTTTTCAACATCGTTCTGTAAATGCAGGACTGAATATTTTATTAACCGAATACAGCAATTTATATACCCATGACTTCTTTTTGCCTACTGGCGATTTAAGAGATGAATGGGCTTCTGCAAAGCGCAGCCAAATTATTATTGTAACAAAATGCCCCGCTGATTTATCGGATGAGAAAAAGAATAAAATTATTCGTGAATTAAAGCCGCTTAAGAGGCAGCATGTATTTTTTACAACTATTGAATATGGCATCCCTTACCATATTTACAACCAAACAAAAAAAGCCATCACCGAAGAGATTGAAGTGTATTTGGTATGTGGTATTGCCAATCCAAAACCTATTAAGGAATATTTGCTTGAACATGCTTACACGTACTATCAAAAAAACTACAACGACCATCATATTTTTACAATTGATGATTTACAAGAAATAAAATCTAAATTTGATGAAATTGATGCTGAGAACAAATTGATTCTCACAACAGAAAAAGACGCAGTGCGATTGGTGAAATTTACTGAACAGCTAGAAAATTTACCATTGTATGTGTTGCCTATTAAACACAAGTTTTTGTTCAGCGAGGGGCAAAAATTTGATGAATTAGTAGTGAATTTTATAAAAAGCTATCCCAAAGTTTTAGCTGATAACTTTGACATTAGTTAGTATGATGTTTGATGAAAATGTTCGCTTTAAACCTATCATGGCAATCATTAAAACCAAAATAATCAGCGGTTAAAATATCAGCGACAATAATTTATGAGTAAAAGTAAAAAGAGTAAAACAAAAACGCCTACTAAAACCACAAAGCATACATCGCCTTCTCTATTGGTAAAAGGTGCTTTAGAAATCACACGCAGTGGTATTGGTTATGTGTTAATTGAAGATAAAAGCGGTGATGTATTGGTGCGTCCAGGCGATTTTAATACGGCTTTAAACGGTGACATTGTGATGGTGAAAATCATCAAAGAAAACTCTGTTACCAAAAAGAAAGAAGGTAAGATTACAGAGGTTGTTACACGCAAGCAAAACGAGTTTATTGGTCATATTCAATTATCTACCAATTATGCTTTTTTTGTACCAGATACCGATAAGCCAATGCCAGATTTATTTATTCCTTTGCATAAACTAAACGGTGCAAAAAATAAAGACAAGGTTGTTGCAAGATTAATAGAATGGGGCAAAGGCGACAAAAAGCCTATTGGCGAAGTAATTAGCCTAATGGAAGCAGGTGACGAGAACGATGGTGCTATGAAGGAACTATTGGCTGAAGCTGGTTTTCCATTATCATTTACCAAAGAAATAATGGACGAAGCGATGGCGCTAACCGACGAAATTAGTAGCCTAGAAGTGAGTAAACGTAAGGATTGTAGAGATATTTTAACTTTTACAATTGACCCTGTTGATGCAAAGGATTTTGATGATGCATTGTCTATTCGCAAATTAAAAAATGGCAACTACGAAATTGGTGTTCACATCGCAGATGTAAGCCACTTTGTACAGCCAGAAACAGCTTTAGATGAGGAAGCTTACAAGCGTGCAACTTCTGTGTATTTGCCAGATAGGGTAAACCCAATGTTGCCTGAACGTATTTCTAATGAGTTGTGCTCTCTACGCCCACATGAAGATAAATTTACCTTCTCTGCTATTTTTCAGTTAACACCAAAAGGCGAGGTTAAACAATATTGGTTGGGTAAAACATTTATCCATTCAAACCATCGCTTTACCTACGAGGATGTACAAGATATTATTGATACCAAAGAAGGGCCTTTTAAAGAAGAAATTTTGTTGCTAAATAGTATGGCGCAAAATATTCGTAAAGAGCGGTTTAAAGTTGGGGCAATCAATTTTTCATCTCAAGAGGTACGTTTTAAATTGGATGAAAAAGGCAAGCCAATAGCTGTAGTGGTTAAAGAAAGTAAAGAATCTCATCAATTGATTGAAGAATTCATGTTATTGGCCAATAAAACCGTTGCCGAAAATGTATTTAAAACAGAAGTAAACGGCAAGCCAATACCTTTTCCATATCGTGTACACGACCAGCCAGATGCTAAAAAATTGCAGCCTTTTATTGAGTTTGCAAGACGCTACGGTCA
>JAAFHG010000143.1 GCA_013297585.1 Chitinophagales bacterium | reverse complement strand
AATTGCATTTGGTATACTTCTTCTTTTTTCTTCTCTTCTAGCTTCTGTAATTCTAAATTTCTTTTAAAGCGATACCAGTATAGTAGGCCTGTTGCAATTAGTAAAAATAATATGGTTTTAAACCACCAAGTACTCCAAAAGGGTGGTACAATAGTAATAGTAATGCTAGCGCCAGTTTGGTTCCAAATACCATCATTATTAGATGCTTTTACTTTAAATTTATAGCGCCCAGGGCTTACATTGGTGTATGATGCTATTTTTTCATTTCCAGCAATTTGCCAGTCTTTATCCCAATTTTCTAGCTTATAAGCATATTGATTATTGGCTAAAGCTGTGTAGTTTAAAGCCGCAAAGCCAAATGAAAAAGTAGATTGTTTGTAGCTTAATTGGATGTCTTTTGTATAGCTAATATCATTACTTAAAGGGCTGTCATCATCGTTTGGCAATACCCTTTTATTCAACAATAAAAACTCAGTGATGTACACTGGTGGTATAAAACTATTAGTAGTAATTTTATTTGGGTAAAAGCTATTAAAGCCATTAATACCGCCAAAAAAAATTGCCCCATCTTTTGTTGTTAAATAGGCATTGGCTTCAAATTCTAAACCTTGTAAACCATCGGCCGTATTGTATTTTTTAAAACTGTTATTAGGTTGTAATTGTGTAACACCGTTAGAAGTAGCAATCCAAAAATTACCCAGTTTGTCTTCGGCCATACCTTTAATAAATTGGCTAGAAAGACCAGCTTGATCATCCCATAAATCAAACTTATTTTGGTTAGGATTAAATACATACAAACCATATTGCCCAACCCAAAGCCTGTTTTTCGAGTCGATGAACAGCACCCTTAAATCGGGCATTTTTTCATTTTGGGTAAAATAATGAACGAAGGTTTGTGTGCTAGCCAAGTAACAATTTAAGCCGCCATCATCTGTGCCAATCCAAATATTGCCAGCTTTATCTTCTACCAGCGATACTATATTATTACCAAGTAATTTGGTCTTGTTATTGGCATCGGCAACAATTCTAGTAAAGGTTTTGGTGCGTTTATTAAGTAAATTTAAACCGCCATAGTACGTAGCAATCCATAATCGCTTTTTACTGTCTTCAAATACTTTTTGTACATAGTTAGAGCTAATAGAATGCGTATTGGCACTATCATGTACCAATCTTGTAAAACTGCCATTAGTTCTATTCATCAAACATAAACCGCTACCCCAAGTAGCTACCCATAAGTTATTATCACTATCTTCTGTAATGCCTAATATTTCGTTTGAGCCAATGCTGTTGGCATTGTACGGATTGTATTTAAAATGCTGAAAACTGTTAGTATTTCTGTCAAATTTGTTCAAGCCGCCACCATCGGTGCCAATCCAAATACTACCAGTTTTATCTTCGCAAAATGCTTTTACATCATTGTAACTCAAGCTGTTTGCAATCGCTTCTTGTCGGTACAAAGTAAATTTTTCTGTATTGGGTGAATGTAAATTGATGCCGCCTCTGTGCGTACCAACCCAAAGATTATGCTGCTTGTCTTCAAACAAGGCCGAAACAGTGCGTTGTGATAAGCTTGCAGCATTATCAGGCTCGTTTTGATAATGCAAAAAACTATTGCTTTTAGGGGCAAATAAATCTAGCCCTCCATTAATACCCCCAATCCAAATATTTTGTTGATGATCTATTAAAATGGCTCGTACTTGATTGCTAGATAAAGAACTAGCTACTTGGTCCTGATGCTTAAATTGCTGGCACGTATTTTTTTGATAGTTAAAAACTAGTATACCATTATTTTCTGTAGCTAACCAAAGGTTACCTGCTTTATCTTCCTTTGCGCTTAGTATGTTGTTATTTCTATAATTATTAATACTTGCGGTAATAGATACATATTTAAATTGTTGCGTTACACTGTTTTTTAAGTACAAGCCACTATCTGTTAATACCCAAAAATTGCCCTTAGTATCTTCGTATATGCTATTAACTCTATTGCTAGGTAAGCTTCCGTATTTTAAATTTTTAGTATAGTTTTTAAAAAACGTTCTGTTAGTGGCCAATGCTATAATGCCATTACCTAGGGTGCTTACCCATAATTTGCCAATATTGTCTTCGTATATACAGCTAATACTGTTGCTACTTGTGTTGTTGGTGGTGGGTAGTTTATAACGCGTAAATGTATTTGTAGCCGGGCTAAATCTATTTAAGCCATTAATGGTACCTACCCAAATTTGCTGCTTACTATCTTCATAAATGTATTTAATATAATTATCACTTATGCTATTGGCGTCTTTACTATCGTAACGAAATGTGGTTATTTGATTACCATCATATCTATTTAAACCGTCTCTAGTACCAAACCAAATAAAGCCCCTTTTATCTTGATAAATAATTTCTATTGTACTGTTAGATAACCCTTGCTCTATAGATATATGTTTGAAATTTAGCTTGGGTTTGTTGGCATACAAATTAGCATGGCTGATAATTAATGTATAAGTGCATATAAGTGCCAAGAAAAAAATACGCATCATGGTATGGATAGCAATCTTGTTAGAATAATAAAAACAATAAAAAGTCCACTAAGGTAAATTAATCAACCACAAGTGCCTCTTTTACAGCTATTTATTATCTAATTGAAACAAAATTATGATCATTCAGATAAGTTGGTTGCTAGTACTAAGTCTAGTTTTGACTTTCTAAATCAACGAGTTTAGTTTGTTAAATTAAATGCTTAATTATGAAAAAACGATTGCGACATGTAACGCTACATGTTATTACGCTGCTTATTGCTTGTAACCTTTGGGCACAGCAAAAATCTATTACAGGTAAAATTATTGATGCACAAAGCAAGCCTATAGAGGGTGCAAGTATTATTGTGAAAGGTAAAACCAATGCCACCGCTTCCGATGCATTTGGTAATTTTAAAATTAATGTTAATAGTAGCGATGTACTATTAATTACATCTATTGGATTTGTAGCCGTAGAACAAAAAATTGGTACTAACACTAATCTAAATATTACACTTACTAGTGTTGCAAGCACTTTAAACGAGGTGGTTGTGGTAGGTTATGGTACTACCAGAAAGAAAGATGTAACTGGTGCGGTATCAACTGTTACGGCTAAAGATTTTCAAAAAGGGGCTATTTCTACACCAGAACAAATGATTGCTGGTAAAGTACCAGGTGTCTCTATTATTTCAAATGGGGGGCAACCAGGTAGTGGTAGTACCATACGTATTAGAGGCGGTGCATCTTTACGTGCCAGTAACGATCCATTAATAGTAATTGATGGTGTGCCTTTAGAAAATGGTGGGGTTTCTGGTGCTGGTAATGCGTTAAGTTTTATTAATCCCAACGATATTGAATCATTTACCATATTAAAAGATGCATCTGCTGCGGCCATTTATGGTACAAGAGCATCTAATGGTGTTATTATTATTACTACCAAAAAGGGCTTAGGGGGCAAATTAAAAACCACGTTTTCTTCTACCAATTCTTTCTCGCAAATTACTAAAAAGGTAGATGTACTTTCGGCTAGTCAGTTTAAAGATATTGTGAACACAAAAGGTACAACTGCACAAAAAGCGATGTTAGGTACTGCAAGTACCGATTGGCAAAACGAAATATATCAATCTGCTTTAGCTACAGATAATAATATCAGCTTTAGTGGTGGTATTAAGAAATTACCTTATCGTGTATCTATTGGTTATATGAACCAAGATGGTATTTTAAAAACCGATAATTTACAGAGAGTGTCAGCGGCTTTAATTGTGAATCCTACGTTCTTCAACAATCATTTAAAAGTAGATTTAAACCTGAAAGCCAGTATGCAAAATGCACGTTTTGCAAATACAGCTGCTATTGGCGGTGCTATCAGTTTCGATCCGACTCAACCAGTTTATGCAACTGTTAAAGAAGAAAGATTTGGTGGTTATTACGAGTGGTTAGATCCTGTATCTGCTACTGGTTTGGTAAATTTAGTTGGCCGAAATCCAGTGGGTTTGTTAAATCAACGTGTAGATAAAAGTAATCCAGTTCGTAGCATTGGTAACTTGCAATTAGATTACAAATTTCATTTTTTGCCTGATTTACATGCCAATATAAATCTTGGTTACGATGTATCTAACGGTACAGGTACCGTTTTTGTATCTGATAGTGCAGCTTCAGATTATGTTGCTGGCGGTACTGGTGGGCAAAATAACCAATACAAGCAAACTAAAACCAATACTGTTTTTGATTTTTACCTAAACTATGTGAAGGAACTAAAATCAATTAAAAGTAGGATAGATGTAACGGCGGGTTATTCTTATAATAATTTTTTAACCACTGTTTACAACTACGCTAGCTACAATGCAAGAGGCGTAAAATATCCTAATAGCGACCCAACTTTCCCTGATAACAAACCAGAAAATACATTGATTTCGTTTTTTGCAAGAGCAAATTACAATTTTAAAGACCGTTATTTATTAACTGCAACTATTCGTAGAGATGGTTCTTCACGTTTTGGCCCAGAAAATAGATGGGGTACTTTTCCTTCTGTAGCCTTGGCTTGGAAAGTGAAAGATGAATCTTTTTTGAAAAATAACAAAGCCGTTTCTGACTTAAAAGTACGTTTAGGTTATGGTATTACTGGTCAGCAAGATGGTATAGCTAATTACGATTATTTGTCTTACTACTCTTTAAGTAATACCAATTCTACGTATCAATTTGGTAATTCATATTATGTAGGTTATAGACCAAGTGGTTATTATCCTGCTCGTAAATGGGAACAAACTGCTACCACCAATTTAGCGCTTGATTATGGCTTTTTAAACAATCGTATTACTGGTAGTATTGATTTTTATTACAAAAAAACCACCGACTTATTGAATCTTGTCGCACAACCAGTAGGTACTAATTTTTCTGCATTTATTACGGCTAATGTTGGTGATATGGAAAATAAAGGTGTTGAATTTAGCATCAATACACAGCCAGTTCGTAACCAAAATGTTACTTGGGATTTGGGTTTTAACATCACATACAACAAAAACACCATAACTAATTTAACCGTTATTCCACAAGATAAAAACTACAAAGGCATTCAAGCTGGTGGTATTTCTGGCGGTGTTGGTGGCGGTTTTGCACAAATTAATGCGGTTGGTTTTAGTAAAAATACTTTCAACCTATACCAACAAGTATATGATGCTAAAGGCAAGCCCATTGAAAATGTGTTTGTAGATATTAATAGCGATGGTATTATTAACCAAGATGATTTGGTAAAATCTAAATCCGCTAATCCTGATGTGTTTTTAGGCTTCAATTCATCTGTTAGTTACAAAAAATGGAGTGCTGGTTTTGTAATGCGTGCCAGCCTTGGCAATTATGTTTATAATAATGTGTACAGCAATAATGGTCAGTTGAGCCAAATATTGGGTAACTCAGTTTTGTACAATGCGTCAACTAGTTATTTAGAAACAGGGTTTGCTGGTAATGCCAATAATCTATTAAGCGATTATTTTATTCAAAACGCGTCTTTCTTGCGTATGGATAATATTAATGTAGGTTATAATGCTGGTAAAATATTAAAAAATGCAGCCACGTTACGCTTAAATGCAAGTGTTCAAAACGTGTTCATCGTATCAAAATACAAAGGTTTAGATCCTGAAGTAAGTTCTGGTATTGATAATAGTTTGTACCCAAGACCACGCATTTTCTCACTAGGTATTGGTCTTGAATTTTAATTAAATTATCACTAAAGCATTTACAAATGAACAATCAATTCTTTAAAATATGTATCACCATCACTTTGCTTACAGCCACTATTACAAGCTGTACTAAAAAGTTAGATTTGGTGCCGACAAACGATGTTACTGCCGATGCAGTGTATAGCTCACAATTAGGTTACAAATTCGCATTGTCAAAGGTTTACAGTGCTTTTGCCAATACTGGTAATGCAGGCGGTACGGGCAATCCAGATATTTCATCACAAATTATCAATGATGAAGGTAACTCAGATTTTTTACGTCTTTACTGGAATTTGCAAGAGTTAACAACCGATGAAGCCGCATGGACCTGGCAAAATGATGCAGGTGTAAGAGGCTTGCACGAAATGACATGGTCATCAACCAATCCAATTATTGCTGGTTTGTATTATCGTTCATATTTTCAAATCACTTTGTGTAACGATTTTATTCGTCAATCTGCACCCGATAAAGTAGCTGCAAGAGGCATTACAGGTGCAGCCGCAGATACCATTAAACAGTTTCGCAGCGAAGCAAGATTTTTACGTGCTTACCAATATTGGGTGTTGATGGATATGTTTGGTAATATACCTTTTGTAGATGAAAATTCGCCTATTGCATCTGGCCTGCCTAAACAGCAATTGCGTAAAGATGTGTTTGCTTATGTTGAGTCTGAATTAAAAGCCCTAGAAACAGAAATGGTAGCAGCAAAAGCTAATGAATATGGCCGTGCAGATAGAGCAGCGGCTTGGGCTTTACTTGCAAGATTATATTTAAATGCAAAAGTGTACACCGGCAACGATAGGTATACAGATGCTATAACTTATTGCAATAAAATTATCAATGCTAGTTATACCCTGCACCCACTTTATAAAGAATTAACCATTGCCGATAACCATTTAAATACCGATGAAAATATTTTTACCATCACTTACGATGGTACTTACATTCAAAACTACGGTGGCACTACTTATTTAACACACGGCCCAGCCGCTGTTCCTGGTAGTATTTCTGGTACCAATGGTAGCTGGGGTGGCTTACGTTTTACCCAAAATTTTGTTAACTTATTTACCGATGCTACTGGTAATACTGATAGTAGAGCGCAGTTTTATACGGTAGGTCAATCTAAAACAATGGCAGACCTCTATACTGGTACAGATGGCTATTCGTCTACCAAGTATCGCAACAAAACAAGAACAGGTAATGCAGCACCCAATGCCGACCCAGCGGGCAATTTTGTTGACATCGATTTTCCATTATTCCGTTTTGGTGAAATTTATTTAACCTATGCTGAGGCCGTATTACGTGGTGGCACAGGTGGTAGTAATGCTGCAGCTTTAAACTATATCAACCTATTACGTACAAGAGCTTACCGTGGTAGCACTGCTGGTAATATAACGGCTGCACAATTAACGCTAGACTTTATATTGGATGAAAGAGCAAGAGAATTGTACTACGAAGCCACAAGAAGAACTGATTTAGTTAGGTACAATAAATTTACAACCAGCAGCTATTTATGGGCTTGGAAAGGTGGTATTGCAGCAGGTAGAGCTACCGATGCTAAGTACAATATTTTTCCATTACCAAGTACCGATTTATCATCTAATCCTAACCTTGTACAAAATGCAGGTTATTAATCTCATCACCATTAATACGTCATTATTATGAAACATATTATTAGCCAACTTAGCATGATTGTATTGTGCAGTTGCTTATTATTTGCTTGCAAAAAAGATTTACAGGATACTACTATTCAAACTGCTACAGCTTCTGTAGTAACATTATCACCAGCAACTATTGTGTTGGCTGCTACAGCAGTAAATGATACTGTTGAAACCATTTCTTTTACCCCTACAAAATATGGCTTTAGCGCTGCTGTAAGTTATGCAGTACAAATAGCCAAAGTAGGTACCAATTTTGCCACACCTACACAGGTAAATCTTGGTAGTAAAACAGAATTAAAATACTTAGGTGCTGGCTTAAACCAGTTAGCTATTGTTGCTGGTATTGCACCTGGTACTTCTGGTCAATTAGAGGTGAGGGTAAAAGCTTCTTTAAGCGATTCTATATTTACTTATTCAGCACCAGTTACGCTTACGGTTACACCTTATCAAGATTTATATCCTGCATTATTGGTTAAAGGTGGCAATGGTTGGAAAACGCCAGCAACACGTACCAATGGCTATGTATTAACGGCTGTAAAAACGGCAGATAAATATGAAGGGTATTTAAACTTACCTAATGCAGATGGGTATGGTGGCGATGCGATGCAACTAATAGCTACTACTAACGGTACAGTATACGGCTGGGGCGGAACTAGTAATACCATTACAGCAGGTGCTAGTGGTAATTTATGGTTAACGGTTGCGCCAAATTACATGAAAGTAAATGTTGACCTTACTGCAAATACTATCAATTTTGTAGCCACCCAGTTTTATATTTCTGGTGATGATAATAGTTGGAGCACCTCAGCTACCCCCATGACCTTAAATACCACCACCAACCAATTAGAAGCGAAAAATGTATCGCTTACTGCGGGTAAAACTTTTGTATTTACAAGTAATGGTAATTACAACATAAGTTATAAGGTAGATGCTGCCGGCAAACTGATTTTTGCAGGGCCACCAAGCTGGGCCGGTAACAATATACCCATTACAAAAACAGGTATATTTACTGTGATATTAGATTTAAGTG
Source organism: Chitinophagales bacterium (assembly GCA_013297585.1). Classification (GTDB taxonomy): domain Bacteria; phylum Bacteroidota; class Bacteroidia; order Chitinophagales; family Chitinophagaceae; genus Parasediminibacterium. The sequence goes on along the minus strand of JAAFHG010000143.1, from coordinate 116 downwards.
CTGGTGATGGTAGCTATGCTTATAAAATACAGTAATATGCTATTTAGTAAATACTTGTAATTGCATGTTTTTTAATTATTACAGAATCTTATATTTTATTATAAAATATTATAACA
>JAAFHG010000394.1:1306-3646 GCA_013297585.1 Chitinophagales bacterium | reverse complement strand
ACGAACCATGGAAGATATATTTAGAAATGGTGGAGCTATTTTAATTTTTCCCGCAGGTTTAGTATCACGTAAACAAAGTGGGTTAATACGCGATTTAGAATGGAAGAAAAGTTTTATTACTCAGGCTATTGATCACAAGCGCATGATACAGCCCGTTTTTATTGAAGGACAAAACTCTAAGTTTTTTTACAACTTTGCTATGTGGCGCAAACGCTTGGGTATAAAAGCTAATATTGAGATGCTATTTTTACCTGATGAAATGTTTATGGCAGATAAAAAAACCATAAAAATACGTTTTAGTAAACCGTTTAGTTACCAGATATTAAATGCCAGTAAAAGTCACAAACAATGGTCGGAAATGGTGTACAAGTTTATTTATTCACCCGAATTTATGCAAGGAATACCATTTGAGGAATACATAAAAACAAATTAATAGTAAGTCTGTATTTTAACAATCAAATAACAAAGAATGGGTAGTGCTGATATAAAACGTCTTCCGCGCCTTACGGCAATACTCACCCAATTACAAACAAAACGGCTTGTAACGTCTACAGAGCTTGCCAAAAAATTCGCAGTAAGCACCCGTACCATTTATAGGGATATAAAAGCGTTGGAACAATCAGGCGTACCTATTATAACAGAAGAAGGTAAAGGTTATACCATTATGGAAGGCTATAAAATTCCGCCAGTAATGTTTACCGAAAACGAAGCCATGGCTTTAATTACCGTAGAGCAGTTAGTGCTTAAAAACAAAGATAGTTCCCTGATAAAAGAATATTCAGAAGCAGTTAACAAAATTAAAGCCGTTTTAAAAACCGTTACAAAGGATAAAACAGAAATTCTAGCAAAACGAATTATTGTAAAACCGCAAATAAAAAACGACACATCAAGCAGCCATCTTATAGAAATTCAAAACGCCTTAACAGATTACAAAGTACTTGAAGTAACCTATAAATCTGAAAGCAAAAACGAAATAACAAAAAGACATATTGAACCATTTGCCATATACCACAACCCAAGTGAAAACTGGACGCTTATTGCCTTTTGCTTGTTGAGAAAAGAATTTAGATTATTTCGTACAGATAGAATTATACATTTAACAGACACAAACAAGCACTTTACACCACATAAAATAACGTTACAAGAATATTTAGAAGAAGCACGAAAAAAATATTTTAACACCTCTGACAAACAGTTGTCTTAAAACCATATATTTTTGCTGCAAAATATACATGTAATGAAAACACATACCACAAACTACCAAAATACATTTATAGTTGTGGCCGATGATTGTATGGCAGCTTCTGGCGAAATTCCACCATCAAAAAGCGATGTGAAATCTGTTGCTACCCTTCAATTCGAAATTTTAAAGAAAAACCCATATAAATTTACTTCAGATGATGTGCTGTTTCAGGTCTTTGCCGTACGTAATGATTTAACAGAGGGCGAATTTAAAAAAGCACGAGAAACCTATTTCTCAAAAGGGCAACCTTGTTTTAGAGCTTCACCACTTACAAAACGTTATGGTTGGGGCATACACAATAACGAAGAGGGTAAAATAGCCTTGTATGGTTGCGATACGGCCCAATATCAAAAATTTTTAACAGATAAGAAGGTAAAAGTAGTTAAGGCAATGAAGTCGAGCAAATAGTTAAATAATTATTTCTTGGTTTGGTCTCTTAGCTAGCTTTCTCTCTCTGTACCTGTTTCATAAAAAATATTAAAATCTATCATTAAAACCAAGTCCTTTCAACTATATATTATCAATGAGTCAACTTAAAAGTATAGTTGACTTCCTAATGTCAGTTTCCCAAAATTCGCTCATCTTAATAAATTTCAAACAATTTTTATGTGAGTTATTTTTTATTGTCTGGGCATTAAAAATCCAAAATTTATCTAATAAATAGTTATTTGTTATATAAAATATGTAACCTGTTCACCAAAAATAGCGTATATTTAACTGCAAGTTTGTCTATCGCTACTATTGTAAATTATAGTAGAGGAAAGTCCGGGCAACATAGGGCAACCTGCCACCTGAAAGGGTGGGTAAATAAGCAGAAATGCTTTTTTAACAGAAAGTGCCACAGAAAACAAGGTAGCCTGTTGTTTAGGCAACAGGTGATAGTGAAAATGTGAGGTAAGAGCTCACAAACGCACCTAGTAATAGGGATGTTGGGTAAACCTCGGGTGTTGAAAGGCCAAATAGGTTACGGTTTAAGGCGGCTCGTCTTTTTCCAATATAATTGGGAGCCGTAATTGGGTAGGTCGCACAGATAAATGATAGATATATTTGAGCTTAGGCTTAAATGAAACAGAACCCGGCTTACATACTTGCATGAT
>JAAFHG010000394.1:0-1296 GCA_013297585.1 Chitinophagales bacterium | reverse complement strand
CTAGGCAGTAAAACACAAGCGCAGTGTCCTCAAATTTATAATTATTTAGGGGCATTATCCAGTAACCCATTGTTTAAAAGCTGCACTGGTCTGGCATATTCAATGAATATTCAATCAAACACAAGTTGGGGAGCTTATACCATTAACTGGGGAGACGCTACACCAAATACTACCGGATCAAGCTACGTTGCAAATGCACTCATTCCTCATACCTACGCAGCTGCAACAAACAGCTATGTAATTACTTTATCCATACCAGCTTTAAATTGTACACTTACTGGCAATGTGGTTATGGAACAAGCAGCCGTAGCCACCATTAGTCTTACAAACATTGGAGCTAATCAATGCGCACCAAAAACATTTACGTTTGTAAACATTTCCAACAACCAAACTCCTTCTACTACTTATACATGGACGTGGGGAGATGGTTCACCTGACCAAATATTTAATGCGGCAACAAATCCTTCAGTAATTACTCACGTATTTCAAAAAAATACAGTTCAAAATTGCCAAACCACCGTTTTTTTATACGCTAACAATACCTGTAATTTTGTTCCGTCATTTGACCAGAAAGGACCATTTCAAATTTACGATACGGATATAGCGGCTGTTACCCCCGATCAGGTAACCAAATGTTGGCCTCAAAATACCTTTACCTTAACTAACACCACATTGAGAAATTGTTTGATTCAGGGAAATACTGCGCAGCGTTTCGAATATTGGAATTTAGGAGATCATTGGGGCAAGGGATATGACTCTATAGTTAATTGGCGACCATGGCCACCCACCACACCAGTTGTGGTAAGCTATCCTGCTATTGGTTCATATACGGTTTTGCTTTTGGATAGTAATCAATGTGGTATTGATCCTGTAATCCAAACTGTCAATATCGTTAACCCACCCAATGCTGGCGTTATTGGCCCTGTTGGGCCCATTTGTCAAAATACGTCTATTACCTTTACCAACACCAGCGACCCTGGCTATAGCTACTTATGGAATTTTGGCTCAGGTGGTGGTTTTAATAACCTAGGAAATGGTAATAAAAGTAATATTTATGGCGCACCAGGAACTTATACAGTAAGAGTAATTGCGCTTGTAAATGGTTCTGCCTCCTGTCGAGATACGGCAAGCACGGTTGTTACTATTATTGCGGCACCCGTCGCAAACTTCTCCTACACACCAGCATCTGGCTGTGGCAGTGTTGCCAGCACATTTAGCAATACGTCTGTTGGAGCCGTATCATGGAATTGGACATTTGGAAATACTAACACATCTACCTTACAAACACCTCCCATA
>JAAFHG010000393.1 GCA_013297585.1 Chitinophagales bacterium | reverse complement strand
CTATGATGCTTCGGTGTAGCCTGTGCTGAGTTTACGAAGCATCTACACTTGTACATTCTGTTCACTTTGCAGCTTTTATTGTAGCGTAGTGGTTTCATGCAAAGGAACAAAGAAGGCAAAGGGCGCAAAGGTTAATTGTATAGCCGTTGTTGTATCTTTGACCAACAACGATTTATAAAAGCTGTTGGTGAAAGAAACACCAACAGCGGCAGAGATTGTAGTATTTATTGTATCATCATCTTTACCATGCTTGCAGTTTCATATGCCTGTTTCTGGTTAAATCTTGATGCCATATTGTCAAGGTTCACAAGGTCAATGATAGTTCCTATACCGCAAAACCCCATCGTAAGTATATAAAGTATTCCAATTCCTGTGTCACCTACTATAAAACGTTGAATACCTGCAACTCCAAAAAATCCAATAATTGTAAAGACCATTAAGTCTTTTTTCTCTTTCCGTTTACTTCTGAAAAGCGTATAAAACTGCTGCTTTTGTTTTTCAGTCATTTCACTAGTAAGATGTTGTATTAGCATTAATTCGTCAGGTTGCAAGTCTGGTAGCATCATAAGCATTTGTTGTTCGTCCATGTTTGTTTGTTTTGGTTAGTTGGTAAATTGATTCAAAAATATTGTAAATGATACATATTGTCGCAGGTATTCCTAATACGTGTTCTTGAAATGATTGTCGGAAGTTGAAATGCAAAGCGTAGTAAATAGAATGTCCAATTCCACAACCAAAACAAGACTTAAACCCAATTAACTTAAACAAACAAAAAGAAGGTAACCCTTTCGAAATATCCATAAAATACAATAAACAAAGAGCACTTGTCCATATTACCGTAGCTGAATATTTTCTCACTTTAATTTATATTTTCTTACCAATATTACACAATATTTTCTGCACCCTTTACGCGTATTTCTTTATGTACTTTAAGGTCAAACTATCCTAATATGGCACCAGCCAAGGATGTAAAATTTACTCTTCAGAAATATTTGAAAGCAACGCTTCAAGTTGCGCTACTTTTTGTTTAGCCATTTCAAGCCCTAACATTGCAATTTCTTTTGCTTTGGCAGGATTATCCATGATAGAAAATTCAAAATATCCTGCATCAATATAGTTGTCAATATTGGCTTCTTGAACCTTAATTAAACTTTGATATAGCTCACTAATATTCACCAGTTCAAATTGTCTATAGATTTCTTCATTTTCTGATAATTGAAGAAGCTCTGCAAAACTATTTCCAAGCGCAGGGTTAAATTGTGTTTCTTTTAGTTTTTCAACAAATGCGGGAATAACTTCATTTCCATCTTGATACAAATCGCTCATTCGATTTAAAAAATCTAAAATCGAGTGATTCTGCTGAATATAATTTTCAATAAGTATCTTCATGAAATTAAAATATTATAAAGCTGTTGGTAAAAGCAACAGCGTCAAAAAGATAAACTCAAATATTCTAATGCTTTGTTCTTTCCTTTCCTGTGTCAAAAAACCTATCTACATATTTATCTCCACTTAATTTACTATCTCTCATTAAAGAGTAAACTTCGGTCTTATGCTTTATATCACTTTCAAAAAGATGAAAAACACTCACGAAATCTAAATATTTGCATCCAGCTTTTTGAGCATAAATTTTAGCTTCTTTTTCTGCTTCTTCAATTGCATTATCAATTGATAGTGCCTGAAGAATAATAATCCTATCCTCATACAAATGGTAGCCCTTTTTCTCAGAAGAAACTAAAACTTCATAAGCTGTTCTTGCACTATACCATTGTTTTTCCATGCTGCAATTTAGCAAGGTTTGCAAATATTTTCAAATACAATACCTCTAATAAAGGCTATTTATCAGCAATAAACAGCTTCCTAAAATTCCACGTTTATCAATATCGATAACAATCGCACCAATCTTCATCGCACAATAGCTTTTGCAAAGTGGCATTTTTCAATACATCTATATAATTCATGGGCTTACCATTTACCCAAATGGTTTGGTACACCAATCGTATACCTTGGCTATAATCAACCCACCAATTAATGTGGCCTGTGTACAATGGCTGTATGGGTTTGCCATCTAGTTTGTGCCAGCCATAAATGGCTTCTCTATTAGGTTTTGTATCTCTGCTTATTTTGCCAGAAAGCACCACATCTTTTTTAATGCCTGCAATTAAACCTTGCTTGCCTTTGCGCTGCCCTTCTATTATTAAATGATGCTGCCACATAGTAATGCTGCTATCTCTAATGCATACATGGGCACAGGTTCTAGCTTTACAGTAGCTTGGGTGTAAATGTCATCAACCATTTTGCGTGTAGGCAAAAAGCAATGCAAACTATCAGCAATTATTTGCGCAGCCATGGGTGTAAGCGGTACTCTTGCCCAATCATCATTGGTACCAATGCTTGCATAATCTGGTTATACAAAATAGTACGCTGAAATGGTTTTTCCGCTACTATCTATAATGCTAGTGTTAATTCTAACAAAGCGTTTTAAAAAGTCTGGCATATTACCAGCAATTATCGCAGTAACTGCAATAGAATCTCTCTGCTGCCAAGCACTACTTACCACTGTTTTATAAAAAGCTGTACCAGTAAATGGATTGTTAGATGCTTGTTTTTCTATAAGTAGCTTAAAATATTTACTTGGTGTGCAAGCAATACAATTTATAATCAGTAAAATATAACAGCAGTATTTGAGCATACCTATGAACTTAGCGAAAGCCTACAATTGCTTTTTCTGTTTTTGACCTTTGCGAATTAAATAAATACCGCCAATCACAAGAGTCATACAGCCTAGTTCAGCACCAAATGGCCAAAACTCAAGTTTGCCAGAACGATAGTCAATTATTATAGAAGCGATTTCTTTTAATCCACCAAAAATCAGTAATCCGCCCAATATTATTTTCCAATTCATACAATATAGTTGGCTATTGATTAAAATTAGGACCATCTCAAAAATAACCAAGGGATAATTTAAAGCCAAGCCTTAGTGTACTTTGTGATTAAACTATCCTAACACCACACCAGGCAATGGTGGCAAATTCAATGTAAGTTTATAACATTTGGTGTCTTCATCTACCAATTCTGCTTTTATTGCAGGGTTAAATACATCACCAGTGCCCCAAAAGCTTTTATCGTTACTATTAAAAATTTCTTGCCACTCGCTTTTTACGTACACATAAATGTCCCAATTCATGCGCACTACAGGTGTCATGTTCAGCACTACCACCACATCATCTTTTGGGTTGTCACCCTTACGTTTGTACACCATTACACATTCATCACGGTGATTTAAATCTATCCATTCAAAGCCATCATTGCCAAACTGTTTTTCGTACAATGCTGGCTGACCACGGTATAATTCATTCAACTTTTTCACACAATGTTTCATACCCCCATGACTTACGTGTTTCAGCAAATCCCACTGTAGTTCTGTTTTGTAATTCCATTCTGCAGTTTGCCCAAATTCATCACCCATAAACAACAACTTAGCACCAGGATGGGTAAACATATACGTGTATAACAAACGCAGATTGGCAAACTTTTGCCATTCATCACCAGGCATTTTATAAATCATGGGGCTTTTGCCATGCACCACTTCATCGTGACTTAGCGGTAACATAAAGTTTTCATCGCTAAAATAAGCCATACTAAACGT
>JAAFHG010000310.1 GCA_013297585.1 Chitinophagales bacterium | reverse complement strand
ACAATTTCTCTATCAATGGCCATTATTAATGTTGCATACACCAAACCAATGATGCCTGAAAACAGCCAACCTACAAATGCCATTTGCGGTTGGCCAGTTATAGCATTGGCAGTAATAAACATATTAGATACCGCCAAACTACCTGAAATAAAAGCCAAAACACCAGTGAGCAATACAAAAAAACCCAAAGATGCTTGAATATTTTTGGTGGCTTCGCTGCATTTTGCAATTACGGTGGTATCGGTTTTCGATAAAAATAGTAAGAATTTTTGCATAAAGAATAAGGCTATTTACAAGACAGAATATTGTAAAAATAGCACTTGATTTAGTATTATGCTAAACAAAGTATCTGTTTATATACATAATAAGATTTAGTTAACAAAAAAGCCATTAGCTGAAGGCGGTAACCAAAGCAAAGAATTGCCTCTTTTAATTGCTAAAGAAATACCAATCTCTTTATTTTACAATATATTACAATAATTTTTAATAAGTTTTACTATTATAACACTCTAGAATAATGCCATTCAAACTGGCTCAAAATAGAGTATAGTGAAGCTATAAGCCTTACTTCAGAAAAAAAAATTCCAATGGAGCAATCAATAGCACCATTGGAATTTAATAATACTTTAATTATTGTTATCTATTTTAAATTACTATTTTTAAGAAAGCTACCTGTTAAAGCACCCAAACCACCTAGTAAACCACCAACAAATCCTGTAATAATTACTAGAAGAGTGGCGTTGCCTTTTAAGGGTAATATACTTGCCACTTTGGTAGACAAAAGGTGCTTGTTAGGTACGTCTTTAGCTAGTGCCCAAATACTCCATAATAAAAACAAGGCTATAAACCCTACAAAAAATGATGGTAATGGCTGATGTTTTGTAACCATGGCCGTAGCAAGTGCCGCTATTACAAAACTATACCAAGGTAAAAAACTAATACTACTGATTAACCAGCAAACAGTAACGGTGATTATTATAGAGAGAAAAAATTTCATATTTATAGTTTATAATTGGTGATAACTAAAATAATTATGCTTTACTAAAAGTAATATGCCATTTTACACGGTTATTTTTTGTGGCTTCAAGTTGCTTTATAAACAATAAAGGATAATATTTACCAGCGGCCCAATAATCAATAAACGTATCATAGTATCTACTTCCAGGATTACCACTCTGCCCGCCAGGATATAAACCATAAGCCTCAATAGTATCGGTTAAATGAACAATCATGCGCCAGCTTGGCCCATGTTCTGATTTTGTTGCATTAATACTATAACTACCGCCGCCATTTATTACATGCAACTTACCCAATGCATCAATTTTTGTAAAGTGTGATACTTTGGTATCTTTAAAATTACCCCAAGCCAGTATATTATCATTATCTAAAGCCTCGGCCAATTTTGTTACTCTTTTAAATGCTTCTAATGCCACATCGGCCATCGTTTCTTTAACCTTAGGTGTGCTAATATTATCGGCAAATGCATAATTGCCTTTACCTTCAATGAGTGCTTCAAGTAAAGTACTCTCGTATGGCTTTCGCAATGGCAAAGTACTTAGTGCATATTCATCATTATACACCAATGTCATTAGTGTATCGCACCAATTTTTAAAGATGGTTGCACCTTTTGAATTTGGTGTATTTTTTAAATCCCAAGCTTTAAGAATATCGAAATATTGCTTTTCTGCAGCAGTTATTTTTGAAACATCTATTAAAGGCAACATTACTGGCATGGCTTCTTGTGCAAACATATTATCGTCGTTCGTTTGCATTTCTTGCATATCACCAACAGTAATATTTTTCATAGCTGCTAATTTTTTATTGATGATCAGCCCTCGATAAATAGGAAAATTACCCGCTTCACCTAAGTAATATGGATAAGTTTTATCTACTGCCATTTGATTAGCACTACTTACAAAGCCTCTTGATGGATTAAGCATTTGAGCATTCTCAGTATTTGGAATAATGCCTTGCCACATATAACTACTATCTGTGCCTGGCATCACAAACTCGCCTTGGTGGGGCCATTTGGCTACAAAAGCTCCTTGCTGACGAATAGCAATATCACCAGTTTTAGAAGCAAATACAAAATTCTGACCAGGACATTGATAAGTAGATATCGCATCAACATAATCGTTGTAATTTTTTGCTCTATCTAATTTGTAAAAAGTAAGCAACTCATTACTTGCATCATGCGCTTTCCATTTTACAGCATAGCATTTATCTGTTTTATTACTAGCAGGGTAATGTTTATCGTACATCACTGGCCCAAACACAGTCATAGCTATGGTTTCAATATCATTGGGCTTACCTTTCACTTTAATAATTTCTTGTCTAAACTCAGATTTCTTCCAAGCACCATTCAACCAATATTCTTGCATGGTACTGTCTTTAAATTGAATTTCGTAGAAATCTTTCACATCTCTACCTGCATTGGTAACGCCCCATGCACAGCTATCATTAAAGCCTATGATAACAGCAGGCGAGCCAGGAAAAGATGCCCCATAAGTACTATGCGATGGTGTAGTAATTTGAACCTCGTACCACAATGAAGGCAAGTTTAAACCCAAATGCGGATCGTTACATAAAATGGGCTTACCGCTTTGGGTTTTACTGCCATCAACAGCCCAGTTATTACTGCCATTATCTTGATCTGGTACAATAGGTTGTAATATTTTAAACGAATCAGTTTTTCCTATATATAAACTATCGTAACTCTCAGGTATTTTTACAGTAATACTTGGCTTCGCAAATGTTGTGCCTTTGGGTACAATAGGGTCAAGCGAATCCATTACATCAGGAAATAATTGACGGTAAGTATCTATACCAAAAAAGTTTTTAGTATTGGTATGCAAAAAATCATCTTCGCCACCACCTGCAAGGTCAAAACTCATCAGCTTTAAAAACAAAGCAGACTTTAAGTTGGTCCAAGGCTCAGGCTGGTAATTCATTAATTTGTACTCAAAAGGCATATCACTTGCCTTTAATTGATTGATATAACTATTAATACCAGCCGTGTAAGCATCCATCATATTCTTGGTTTCAGCATCTGCTTCCATAGCCTTCAAGCTATTTTCTGCACCATACAACAATCCCAATCTGCGTAAATATTTATCGGTTGGCAATTTACTCTCATCTGTAATTTCACTTAACCTACCGGCGGCTATGTAAGTTTGAAACTCCATTTGCCACAATCTAAACTTGGCATGTAAAAAGCCTTGCACAAAATAGGCATCTGCATCATTATCAGCATAAATATGCGGTACTAAACGGTCATCAAAATACACATCTGTAGTATTTCTTATACCCTTTATTTTTATTTCATCGTTAAATGAAACATCAACAGGTTCTGCATTTTGCCAAAAACCAGTTTGTGGCGAGAGAAAATAACCCAATCGTGGTGACTTCGTTTTGCCCAAAGGCAATTGCACATTTAAAGCAGTTACCAAAGCAATAGTTATAACTGCCGAAATAGAAAAAGGTAGATAACGCATAGCAATCGTTTAAGGCAATGAAAGTACAAAAAAGATAGTTGAAACTGTATAAGAAGATGAAAGAAAGGAAATAATGATGTCACCAATCTTGCTTTATACCCATAGTACTATCGTAATAAACAGCTTGCTTTACAATACAATGTGCAAAACAAGCTTTTGTTAGTAAATAGCGATTTTTTACACCAAATTTTTTGCATAATATAGAACTATATTCCTTCACTGTATTTTCCGTAGTATGCATCAATATTGCTATTTCTTTAAATGATAAATCTGCACCATTTAAAATAATAAACGCTCTTTTGTGTGGTTTTAACGATGAATAGTGATTTTCAATAATAGTGCTAGTAGCTAGTGTAGTTTTTATATCGCTAGGATTATTTACTAGTAATTTATCAATAAACAATTGCCCATTTTGCACAGCTTCAATAGCTAGTTCTAGCACATTGGTAGTACCATAAACGTTTTGATAAACAACTGAATTAGGAGTTAAAAAATATTTGGTAATAAAAGCAGAAGCGCCCTCAGTTACTACCTCAGCAATTAAGGTATCGTTGGTATGGGATGATACAGCAATAATTTTAATGCTTGGGTATTTATTGGCAAAATACATGGTTACAATAAGTCCATTTATTTTAGGCATATTTATATCAAGCAATAATATATTTGGTAGTTTGTAAGTAGGTAGTTTAGATAATTGTTCTAGCAAGTGGTACCCATTTATAGCAGTAAGCAGCAGTTTATGGCCTAATTTGTTTACGTGTTCTATTAGCCCCACCATTTCAGCCGCATTATCTTCGGCTATAGCTATTGTAAGCATAGTTTAAGTTTTTTATTAGTTGCTACTTTATTTCACACATACACATCAAGGGGGGGGATAAATGTGTATGCTAACGCAATATAAAAAATAATCACTTACACACATATAGTTATAGCATATTTAACCAAAATACCTACCTAGGTAGGTATTTTTAAAACATTGCATAAAAGTAGCTATTAAATAGTATTGATTTACATCTATTTATCTTTTAGGCTAAAAAACACCTACCCAGGTAGGTATTTTTATATACTGGGCTTGCCTTAGGTTTACATTGTTAAATAAATAAGGAAGTACAACTTATTTATGCAACGCAGTTAATGGCCATTAACTAACCGTGCTTTCCTTTAAGCACATTAAACCTAAAGGACGCTGAACAACCAACCCATGGAGATAGACAGGTGAGGGAAAAACTATAATCAAAAAAGATGAAAAAAATATTGTTAATTGCTATCATGGCAATAGTTACAACTGGTGCTTTTGCAAGTGTAAATAAAGGAAAAACTACAGTTACTAAAAGCA
>JAAFHG010000232.1:4796-6360 GCA_013297585.1 Chitinophagales bacterium | reverse complement strand
TCTGCATCTTCATTTATTAGTGAAATGCCTTTAAGTTCGTTTTTTAATACAACGCCATCATAGTTTTGGGTAAACAAGATGTTGCTGCCGCCACCGAGAATTAGTGGTGAGTTTGTAGTTTGAAGTTTGGAGTTATTTAAAAGTTCCTTAAGTCCATCGATGGTGGAAAAGCTGGCAAAATATTTTGCCAATACATTGATGTCAAAGGTATTATAGGGCTTTAAAGAGATGTTTTGATGTAGCTGCATGGGCGCAAAATAAACATTTTATAAATTGATGGCTAGAATGCTGATTGTCACGATTTATTTTATTTTCCAGACTTGCTGCTATGCCTTTTAGCTAAAAACATTTTGTGAAACTTTGTGTCGTTGTGTCTTTGTGGCTAAAGTTTCGCTTGGGTAAAAGATGTACAGCGAGCATAATGTACATACCGATAGCTATCGGTAGTGCGATACGCCACGGCGGACAAGCTGCAACAGACGCTTAATAGTAGTACCAAAGCTTGTGACATAAAAAATATTTACTGACAGAACGACTTGAAAATTTATCGGTATTTGGTTTGCTATATCTTTAACACGAAAATTTAAAAACATCATGAAAACATCGAACTTGGTTTTAATTAGTATTTTAGGTTTTATACTGCTATTAGGTGGCTGTGTAGGTTGCGGCTCAATCAATTTTCAAAAAAGCGCTACTGCTTTACAAGAAAATGTGAACGAAAAATGGGGTAAGGTTCAAAGCTCCTACCAACGTAGAAGCGACTTGATACCAAACCTTGTAAACACTGTAAAAGGCGAGGCGAATTTTGAGCAAACAACCTTGACAAACGTGGTAGAAGCAAGAGCAAAAGCAACGCAAATGCAAGTAAATGCAAACGATTTAACACCCGAAAAATTGCAACAGTTTCAACAAGCGCAAGGGCAAATTTCTCAAGCTTTGGGCAAATTGTTAAGCATTACAGAAAACTATCCAAACCTTAAAGCCAATGAAGCTTTTAGAGGCTTGCAAGCGCAGCTAGAAGGCACTGAAAATAGAATTAATGTAGCTAGAAACGATTATAACGAAACTGTAAAAGAGTACAACTCTAAAATAAAATCGTTCCCTAATAATTTCTACAGTGGCTGGTTTGGCTTCAAAGACAAATCTTACTTTCAAGCAGAAGCTGGTAGCGAAAAAGCACCTGAAGTAAAATTTTAAACAGTCATCATGTTTCAATTTTTTAAGCGTAAGGCAGCCGATTTATTTACTATTGAGCAAAAAGACCGCATTGCGAATGCTATAAAAACTGCCGAGCTACAAACAAGTGGCGAGATAAGAATTTTTATAGAGAGCAAATGCCGCTTTGTAAACCCGATAGATAGAGCCAAAGAATTATTTGACGAATTGAATATGTACAACACCGCAGAACGAAATGCGGTGTTGGTTTATATAGCTATGTCTCATCGTCAATTAGCTGTTTATGGTGATGTGGGTATTTATCAAAAAACTGGTTCAGCATTTTGGAATGAACAAGTTAAAACCATGCTAAGCCATTTTAATAGCAGCGATTATGTTGAGGGTATTT
>JAAFHG010000232.1:0-4786 GCA_013297585.1 Chitinophagales bacterium | reverse complement strand
CTTGCACACACATTTTCCTTACGATAAAGTGAATGATGTGAACGAATTGCCTGATGACGTTGTGTTTGGTAAATAAAGGATTGGAACGCTGATGACGCAGATTTTTACTGATTTGCGCTAATTAATTAAAATCCGTGTAATTCGAGTAATTGCTCATAATTCGTGTAATGATAAAAAAACTTCTTCTCTTTATATTGGTTATTGCTGCTGTTTTTAATACATCGGCACAAAAGCTTATTCCAAAGCCTGTACCACAAAGGTTGGTGGTAGATAATGCCAATATTTTATCTTCTGCCGAACAAGAGACACTTGAAAAGAAAATAGTTGCCCTTGACGATAGTACAAGTAATCAAATTGCCATACTTACTATTAAATCACTAAACGGCGAACCAATAGAAGAAGTTGCGAATGCTACATTTAGAGATTGGGGCATTGGCAATAAAAAAACAAAAAATGGCGTACTTATTTTAGTAGCTATTGAAGATAGAAAAATACGCATAGAAGTAGGCTATGGCTTAGAAGGTGCGATACCAGATATTACGGCCAATGATATTATTAATAACGATATAAAACCCAACTTTAAGCAAGGCAACTATTTTGATGGGTTAAATGCGGCTGTAGATAATTTAAGTAAAGCCGCCGCAGGTGAATATCATGTAGCGAGAGAAAAGAAAACTAGCAAAGGAAAAGGCAGTACTGGTGGAAGTATTTTAGGTATTATTATTATTGCTATCATCATTATTGTACTATCTAGCAGAGGCGGTGGTGGAGGCAGAGGTGGCCGTGGCAGTGCTGATTTTTTTACACCATTTATTATAGGCAGTATGCTTAGTGGTGGCAACAGAGGTGGTGGCGGATGGGGCGATAGTGGCGGTGACAGCGGTGGTGGATTTGGTGGTTTTGGTGGCGGCGACAGCGGTGGTGGCGGTTCTAGTGGTAGCTGGTAGTTATTTATTTTTAATTATTTAAATCAAAATAAAACATGAAAAAAGTTATTGTAAGTGCAGCTATGTTATTGGCTGTTGCTACTCAAGCACAGGTAAGTAAAATACAAGTAGGCAAAAAGGTACAGATAGAAAGTTCTGCTAAAATGACCACCAAACTAAATATGATGGGGCAGGAAATGGAAATGCCTATGACCATGAATATTTCAGCGGATATAGCTGCCAAATCTTTTGAAGCCTCTGCATTAAAGGCTGGTGTTACAGTAAAAAAAATATCAGGTACTTTAAGCATGATGGGGCAAGAAAATAGTTTTAGTAGCGACGATAAAAATATTGCCAACAATCCTCAGGCTGCTGAAATGATGAAGACTTTAAATAAAGAAGAAGAGGTAATTTTAGAAGATGGTAAAGTAAAAGGTAAACTAGACATAGGAACTGCTGGTGTACCAACTAGTTCAGAGTGGGCAAGAATGGTATTTTTAACTTTAAAAGCAGAAAACATAAAAGAAGGTTATAAATGGACAGAAACCAGCGATGCTGACGGTACTAGAAATAATACTATTTATGCCATTACTAAAGTTACCGCAACTGATATAGAGGTAACAGCTACTAGTACTGTAAAAATTGAAAAAACTATACAGCAAATGGGTATGGATATGAAGCAAAACTTAACTGGTACGTCTACTTCGGTTAGAGTTTATGATGCTAGCACTGCTACACTAAAAGCTGATGCTACCAAAATGGAAATGTCAGGTTCCATGTTAGTAATGGGCAATGAAGCACCTATTAACATTACTTCAATTTCTACCACTACAGTAAAATAATTATTTAAATTAAATATATCAGCCATCAGCAATTTTGTTGATGGCTCTTTTATTTTTTATGCCTCATTTTATTAACGGTACTATTTCTAGTGATGTAAACCAATAACTTTATCCTCTAAAATCGTAATGAATGAAAATGTATGTAACTAGTGTTTTATTGCTCGCAGCTACTGCGTCATTTGCCAATTGTTCAGGCGGTGATAGTACCAAAGCAATGAAAACAAACACTGCTATTATAGCAGATGCTGATAATGCTGGCTTAAAATTGCCATCAGGTTTTGGTGCTTTAAAAGTAGCAGAAAATGTAGGTAGGGCTAGGCATTTAACCGTTACGCCACAAGGTAATGTATATGTAAAAAGTAGTAAACTTGTGGATGGTAAAGGTATATTGGAAGTAAAAGTAAACGCTAGTGGTAAGGGCGAAGTAGTAAAGTCTTTTGGCACATTTACAGGCACAGGTATTACTATTAAAAATGGTTATTTGTATGCTTGTAGCGATGAGCAAGTGTTTCGTTATAAATTGGACGCAAATAATGGAGTGATTAATGCTGACGCACCTGAAGTGGTAATTACAGGCTTAATTAACCGTCGTCAACACGAAAATAAAACAGTGGCTTTAGACGATGCAGGTAATATTTACGTAAACATTGGTGCCTTCTCTAATTCATGCCAAGAGAAAGATAGAAGCAATGGTTCAAAAGGTATGATGCCTTGCCCAGTTTTAGATTCTGCTGGCGGTATTTGGAAGTTTAAAGCAGATAAACTCAACCAAACTTATGGTGATGGTGTGCGCTATGCAACTGGCTTACGTAATGTGGTTGGTTTGCATTGGAATACTCAAACGAATTCATTGTTTGTAATGCAACATGGTCGTGATCAATTGTATCAAAACTGGCCACAATTTTATGACAGCCTCGCAAGTGCCGAATTGCCATCTGAATGTATGTTTGAGGTAAAACAAGGCTCTAACTGCGGCTGGCCTTATACTTATTATAATCACTTATTAGGCAAAAAAATGGTAGCGCCAGAATATGGTGGTGACGGCAAAAAAGTGTCAGAAGATCCTGCTTTTCAAAATCCTGCCGCTGCTTATCCTGGCCACATGGCACCAAATGATATTCTTTTCTACACAGGCAATCAATTTCCAGAAAAATATAAAAATGGCGCTTTCATTGCTTTTCACGGCAGTTGGAACCGCGCCCCATTACCACAAAAAGGTTATTTCGTAGTGTTTCAGCCATTTAAAAATGGCAAGCCAAGTGGTGATTGGGAAATTTTCGCCGATGGTTTCTCAGGTAAAGAAGTGGTAACATCTACCCGTAGCGCCGAGCACCGTCCTTGCGGTTTGTCTCAAGGCCCTGATGGTTCGTTGTATGTAAGCGACGATTCAAAAGGCACTATTTATCGCATTTTACATTCTGGTAAGTAATTTTTGGTTACCAGCTGTAGATTGTTAATTAAGCTTCGTTGCGAGTTTATACTGATGAAGTACCTACTTCAAAGGTTTGTTCGTAACGGAGCTTTTTTTATTTTATTATTGCACTTTAAGCAGTATCAATCAACCAACAATCACACATGAAAAAAGTTTTTTTAATAACTGCCCTTTCGGTAACTGCCTTACTTTGTGTAGTAGCGCAAGTAAAAAAGCCACAGCCAAAAGTGGCAGTTAATAATCCTGCCGCATCTATAGAAAGAGGGAAAGCTGTGTACCAAAAAGAATGTTTAAGCTGTCACCAAGCAGATGGTGGTGGTGTGCCACATTTAAACCCTCCTTTATACGAAAGCACCAACGTGGTAGGTGATAAGAAAAAAATTATTGCAGTAGTGCTAAGAGGCATGACAGATAGAGTACCTATTGATGGTGAATATTACAGTAATAATATGGCACCACATCCTGAGTTAACCAATGTTCAAATTGCCGATGTATTAACCTTTATTCGTGCTAGTTGGGGCAACAAGGCAAGCATAGTAACACCGGCAGAAGTACAAGCTGTAAGAGGCGTAAAAAAGAAATAAATTAAGTTAGTTACTTTTACGTAAAACTATATGTTATGGAAGCAACAATAACATTACACGATGAGGACTTTACACTTGAGTTTTTTCATAAGTTAAAAGCATTTGTAAAAGGTAAAGAGGTTGTAATAAGTGTGAGGGAAGAAGAGGAATCAATAAACGAATATTTGCTTCGTGAGCCTGCATATGCCGCAGAGCTTAAAAAGCGTATTGATAATATTGAGAATAATACAACTGAATTGGTAGAAGTGAAATTAGATGATTTATTATGAGACTAATTTCATTTGATAGAAAAGCTTTTGATGAATATCAAGCATGGATAATTCTTGATAAAAAGATTGCCCTTAAAATTGGTGAACAAATAGAAGATATTTTAAGAAATCCATTTACTGGTTTAGGAAAGCCAGAGGCATTGAAAGGTAATTTTAAAGGTTATTGGAGCAGGAAAATTACCAACGAACACAGACTTATTTACAAGGTTACAGAACAAAGTATTATAATTGTTTCTTGTAATTCTCATTACGGTGATAAATAGAATAATGAAAAGAATATTATTTATAGACAGAGATGGCACTCTTAACAAAGAAAAGCCACCAACTTACCAAATAGATAGTTGGGACAAAGTTGAATTTTACCCCAATGCTTTTCAGTATATGGCACGCATTGCCAAAGAATTTGACTACGAATTAGTTTTAGTTACTAATCAAGATGGGCTAGGAACAGCAGCTTACCCAGAGGAAACATTTTGGCCCATTCACAATTTTATAATGGCTGCATTTGAAAATGAGGGTGTTTATTTTGCAGCGCAGCATATTGATAAATCTTTCCCAGCTGAAAACTTACCAACTCGCAAGCCAGGTATAGGTATGCTTACCCAATATCTAAATAATCCGGCCTACGATATAGCCAATAGTTATATGATTGGTGATAGAATTACAGATGTTCAATTGGCCAAAAACCTAGGCTGCAAAGCCATTTGGATGAATAACGATCCTAATTTAGGTG
>JAAFHG010000161.1 GCA_013297585.1 Chitinophagales bacterium | reverse complement strand
GTTTGGTGATGTATGGGATATTATAACGATAAAAAATAATATATTCTTTCGTTCCGTAAACAAAATATTCAAGTTTAATGGGCAAAGTTTTGAAACATTTAAAGCGCCTAACGAATGGGCATTTTTAGGTATCTGCAATAATGTGTTGTATGCACAAGACTATAAATTGGGCATTATGACATTTACCAACAATACTTGGCAGCCCTTATTTACAAGCAACATTTTAGTCAACAATGACCCTATCACGGCCATTTTACCCACTACTTCAGATAGCATTCTGATAACTACACTAAAAAATGGCATGTATATACTTACTCGCAACCAGTTAAGTAAGCTAAGTACGGTTAACGACCAATTATTTAAAAACGACCGTATTTATGCCGCCACTAAGGTTACACCTCAATTTACCGCTTTGGCTACCAATAGTAATGGTGTATACATTGTAGATTTAAAAGGCAATATCATTCAGCGTTTTTCCAAAACCGAGGGCTTACAAAACAATAACGTACTCACTATTTTTCTTGATAATCAAAGTAATTTGTGGCTTGGGCTAGATAATGGTATAGATTTAATTGCCTATAATAGCGCTATTAAACATATTACGTCTGCTTGGCAAAATGGCTCTGGTTATGCAGCCATCATTAACGATAATAGATTATATATTGGCACATCTAATGGCTTGTACAGCGTACCACTAGAAAATGCCATTAAAGATATCAGCTTTAGTAAAGGTAATTTTTCTATGGTTAGCAATACATTTGGGCAAACATGGGGGCTCGCTTCTATCAATAATCTACTACTGCTTGGCCACCATGAAGGTGCTTTTACCATTACTAATAACAGTTTACAACCTATTTCGCCCAATGGTGGCTTTTGGAACTTTGCACCTACATCGGCTACTTTTCCTACCAAGCAAATGATTACGGGCAATTACAGAGGTATTTCGTTTTTCGATTATAATGATGGCAAGTTTACCGAAAGCCTACAAGTGCCAGATTTTCACGAATCTTCTCGATTTTTTGCCATAGATAACAACGACCATATTTGGGTATCACATCCTTATCATGGTGTGTATCGTATTGTAAAAAATGCCAACGGCACATTTACCAATACCAGTTTTGGTACGCAACAAGGCTTACCATCTTTATTAAACAACCATATATTTAAAGTAAAAAATGAAGTAGTAGTTGCTACAGATAAAGGAGTGTACAATTACAACGCCAGTAAAAACACATTTGAACCTTCAGCATTTTATAAAAAATTATTAGGTGAGCAAAGTATTCGCTACTTAAAAGAAGATCAATCTGGTAATGTGTGGTTTATTCACGAGAAAACGCTTGGTGTGATGGATTTTTCGGGCAAAGAACCCATGCTTATTTACCTACCTGAACTCAATAATAAAATGCTAAGTGGGTTTGAATGTATTTATCCAGTAAACGACAATAATATTTTTCTTGGGGGCGAAAAAGGCTTTTTTCATATTAACTACGAGAAATACAAGAACAACTTACCCAAACTACAAGTACAAATAAAGGCTGTAAAAATTATCGACAAGCGAGACAGCCTCATTTTTGGCGGCTATTTTAAAGATGTAAACGAGGTACAAATTCAAGATGCAAAAGCTGTTCCGAGCATTAAGAGCAATTGGAAAACCATTCATTTAGAGTACGCTTCTGCCCTATTTGGCTACCAATCTAACCTTACTTATAGCTACCGCCTTAAAGGTTTTGACGATAATTGGAGCGAATGGACAACTAGAACCGAGAAAGAATACACCAATTTACCCGAGGGTAAATACATATTTGAAGTAAAAGTACGTAGCAATTTAGGTAACGAATCTGCTGCTTCGGCCTACGCATTTACCATTTTACCGCCTTGGTATTTTAGTATTTGGACTAAACTTTTGTACCTTATTCTTTTGGGCACAGCCGTCTATTACTTTAATAAATGGCAACATAAGCGTTTTGATAAAAAGCAAGCTACAGCTAAAGAAGAACAGAAACGCCAACTATACATTAGCGAACTAGAATTGAGTAAAACCGAAAGCGAGTTGGTGGCTTTACGCAACGAAAAATTAGAAGCAGATATTAATTTCAAGAACTCAGAATTAGCATCTTCTGCTATGCACTTGGTAAAAAAAGGCGAGCTATTGACTAAAATAAAAAGCGAACTAACCCATATTATGAAAGGGCTTGATAATACACAAGCCATTGCAGAAATAAAAAAACTCATCAAATCGCTTAGTGAAGATGATAATATGGACAAAGAATGGGAACATTTTAGTAAGCACTTTGACAAAGTGCATAGCGACTTTTTGGTAGAACTAAAAGAAAAACACCCAACCATTACACCTAACGAGCTAAAACTAAGTGCCTATTTACGCATGAATTTGTCTACCAAAGAAATAGCCCAACTGATGAATATTTCGGTACGTGGTGTAGAAATTAGCCGCTACAGGCTTCGTAAAAAGCTAGAACTACCATCAGAAACAAGCCTGTTTGACTATTTAATTGGCATTCAAGGGAAAGTTTAGAAATGCTAAGCAATTGCAAATTATTCAATATGTATTGTTGGCATAAAAAATCCCACCAAATTCTGGTGGGATTTTTTATGCCATTCATATTCTTTGCACTAAACCGCCGGGCTTTCTTCTGTTTCTTTAGCTTTTAGTTCAAAGTAAATTTTACCTTTTTCTTTGTCTAAATTAGCTATTAACACATCACCATTCTTAACATTAAGATTTAAAATTTCCTCAGCTAAAGGATCTTCTAAATATTTCTGAATGGCACGGTGTAATGGCCTTGCACCAAACTGTGCATCATAGCCTTTATCAGCAATAAAATCTTTGGCTTCGGTAGTAATCTCTAAGCTAAAACCAAGATTTGTTAAGCGCTTGTACACGGCTTTCATTACAATATCTATAATTTCGAAAATATTCTCTTTAGTTAAAGAATTGAAAATAATTACATCATCAATTCTATTTAAAAACTCTGGAGAGAAAGTTTTCTTTAAAGCCTTTTCAATTACAGCTTTGTTATTATCTTCTTGATTCTGCATACGGTTTGCAGTTGCAAAACCTACACCATCACCAAACTCTTTTAATTGCCTAACACCTATGTTAGACGTCATAATAATCATGCTGTTTTTAAAGTCTATTTTTCTACCTAAACCATCAGTCAACATACCGTCATCTAATACTTGCAATAAGATATTGTAGATATCTGGATGCGCTTTTTCAATCTCATCTAGTAAAATAACACTATAAGGTTTACGGCGTACTTTTTCGGTTAATTGACCACCTTCTTCATAACCAACATAACCTGGAGGCGCACCAATTAAACGGCTTACAGTGAACTTTTCCATGTATTCACTCATGTCAATGCGTATCAAGGCATCTTCACTGTCAAACATGTATTTAGCAAGGCTTCTAGCCAATTCAGTTTTACCAACACCTGTAGGGCCTAAGAAAATAAAACTACCAATTGGCTTTTTAGGATCTTTTAAACCTACACGATTACGCTGGATGGCTTTTGTTACTTTACTTATCGCGTCTTCTTGGCCTATTACCATGCCTTTCATATCATCAGCCATGCGACGTAACTTCTCTGTTTCAGCTTGTACCATGCGCTTAACAGGTATGCCCGTCATCATGCTAATAACTTCAGCAATATTTTCTTCGTTAATAGGATAACGCTTGTTTTTACTATCTTCTTCCCAAGTTGCTTTTGCTTTTTCAAGTTCTTCACCTAAACGCTTTTCCTTGTCTCGTAAGCTTGCGGCTTCTTCAAATCGTTGGCTTTTTACAACCTTATTTTTCTCGTTTTTAACTTCTTCTATTTGTTTTTCAAGCTCTACAATTTCTTGCGGTACATTAATGTTTTTCAAATGCACCCTCGCACCTACTTCATCCAAAACATCTATCGCTTTATCTGGCAATAAACGGTCGGTCATGTAGCGGTCACTTAATTTTACACAAGCTTCAATCGCTTCTTCATCATATACGACATTGTGAAAATCTTCGTACTTGCTTTTAATATTGGTTAATATTTGAATCGTCTCATCTACACTTGGTGGTTCTACCAATACCTTTTGAAAACGACGGTCTAATGCACCATCTTTCTCTATAAATTGGCGATACTCATCTAACGTAGAAGCACCTATGCATTGCAACTCGCCTCGGGCTAAAGCAGGTTTAAAAATATTACTTGCATCTAGGCTACCGCTTGCGCCACCAGCACCTACAATTGTGTGTATTTCATCAATAAACAAAATCACATCACGATTTTTCTCAAGCTCATTCATTATGGCTTTCATACGCTCTTCAAACTGTCCACGGTATTTTGTACCTGCTACTAAAGCAGCTAAATCCAACGAAATCACACGCTTGTCAAACAATACACGGCTTACTTTGCGTTGCACAATACGTAGCGCCAAACCTTCCACAATAGCGGTTTTGCCCACACCGGGCTCACCTATTAATATTGGATTATTCTTTTTTCTACGAGATAAAATTTGCGATACACGCTCAATCTCATTTTCGCGCCCAACAATTGGGTCAAGTGTACCTGCTTCAGCCATTTTGGTAATATCTCTACCAAAATTATCTAGCACAGGTGTTTTGCTTTTAGCATTAGGATTGGGTTTGCCGGCAGTAGCACCTGTGCTACTACGTTGACCACCAAAACCGCCTTTTTTGTCTTCATCAAATTCATCATCCTGATCATCAGGAAATTCGTTGCGAGGGTTATTAGGTGCAGAGCTACCTACCATACCTAATTCGTTTCTAAACATATCGTAATCCACATCAAACTGATTTAAAATTTGTGTTGCAATATTTTCTTTATTCTTTAAAATGCTTAGCATTAAATGTTCGGTTTCTACCAATGGGCTTTTTAGTGCTTTCGCTTCTAAAACGGTAACACGAATCACTTTCTCGGCTTGCTTTGTTAATGGCAAACTGTTGATATTAGCAATATTTTTGCCAGTTTTATCCTTAACTGCAAGTTCTATTTCTTTACGCAGTTCGTATAAATCAACATTCAATTGTCGCAATACCTTAATGGCGGTATTTTCGCCATCACGTATTAAACCCAACAATAAATGCTCGGTACCTATAAAATCATTTCCCAACCGCAAAGCTTCTTCACGGCTAAATGAGATGATTTCTTTTACTTGTGCTGAAAAATTATTATCCATGTTATAAATTTAAATTCGCCTATACAATTATAACGAATATTTTTGAGGAATGTTTCTACTGTTTTATGCACAGTGTGTTAATGAAAAGATAAGCTATGAAGTTCAAAATTGATACCAAGGAAAAATTTACCGTTGTAACGCCAATTGAGCCGCATTTTTATGACAATGTGACCGCAGATTTTAATGCACTATGCGAAATACTTTTGCAACAAGATACGAAGAATACCATTCTCAATATGGGAAACGTAACTGGTATTAACGATGCTAATTGCGATGCTATAACGCAATGGCAGCAACGCTTTTACGAAGTAAATGCTAGCTTCGTAATTTGCGAAATGATAACAGAAATTGAAGCTGTTTTCGATAAACTTGAGCTAACTGACGTTTTAAACATTACACCTACCGAAAGTGAGGCGTGGGATATTGTGCAAATGGAAGAAATAGAACGAGATTTATTAGATGGTGATGATTTTGAGTTTGAAGCGAACCAATAAATTACACGAATTATAGAGGATTACACATATTGCCCGAATCGAAGTAAAATATTTTGAAACTTATTTTTCATGAGAAATTCGTGTAATTCACCTTAATTCGTGTAATCCTATGTTTAAATTAGAGAAATAAGAGTATATGCTTGGTGTAACCATTTTAGGTAATAATTCTGCAATTCCTGCGTACGATAGGCATCCTACTGCACAAGTGGTTACGTTAAAAGATCAACTGATTTTAATAGATTGTGGCGAGGGCACACAAATGCAAATGGCTAGGTACAGAATAAAACGTAGTAAAATAAACTATATACTTATCTCGCATTTGCATGGTGATCATTATTTTGGCTTGATGGGATTATTAACAAGTATGGGCTTGCTTGGCAGAGAAAGCGAGCTGCACCTATTTGCACCACCATTACTTGAACCTATTATTCATGCACAATTAAATGCAGCCAATACCGTGCTACCCTATCCTTTGCACTTTCATGCTTTAGAAGAAGATGGCCTAATTTGGAACGACAATAAGTTTACGATTGAATGTTTTAGTACCAAGCATAGAGTGGCTTGCAAAGGCTTTATAATTAGAGAAAAAAAGCAGCCAAGAAAAATTGATAAAACAACTATTCATCAACACCAAATACCAACTGCTTTTTACGATAAATTAAAAATGGGTGAAGATTACGAAACCAAAACTGGCGAAGTAATTAAAAACGAATGGGTAACTACTGCGAATAAACCTGCTTGCAGCTATGCCTTTTGTGCAGATACTATTTACGATGAAACTTTGGTGCCCATTGTAAAAAATGTATCATTACTTTACCATGAATCTACCTACTTAAAAGACATGAACGATAGAGCAGCCCTGCGCTTTCACGCTACATCGGAGCAAGCCGCAACTATTGCACTAAAAGCAGAAGTTGAAAAATTAATTATCGGTCATTTTAGTAGTAAATACGAAGTGCTTGACCAATTTTTAGAAGAAGCTAAAGCAATATTTGATAATACAGATTTAGCCATTGAAGGTGTTACTTATTTAAGTATCAACTAAATAAGTAAACAATATATTAACCGGTTAGTGTATTACACAAAGGGAATACTGTAATCAATGATATTTTTTATTTTTTGAAAATAAACCGTAGGGCATCTAAATAGGCAACAATAGGCACTGTCATGTGTATTTCATTTGGGTAATATTTATACTGGTAATCGAGTTCCATTAATTTTTTTGCTGTAATTATTGAATCAAATTTCAATAGCGCTTTATGAAAAAAAGAGTTGCTACCACCTTCATTTCCGTTACAATAAAAAAGGGTTTTGTTTAATGTAGATCCAGCTTTTATTCTCTTTTCAGTCAATTTTAAAAGGTACTCGTTATCCCACCAAAAGGAAGGGCTTATTGCAATATATCCATTAAACATATTGGGATGGGTCAACATACAATTAATAGATGAAATTCCCCCAAAAGAATGTCCTGCAAAAACTTTATATTCTTGTGTTTTATAACTACTATCTATAAGGGGTATTAATTCTGTTTTAAGGAATTGTAAGAAAATTTCGTTTCCGCCACTAAGTTTATATCGACCGGTTGTATCAGTTTTGCCATCGTAATTACTAATGCTTTGCGTTGGTGTAAGGTCTCTAACACGTTTTGTATTTGGGATGCCAACTACTATTATTTTGGGTATTGCAGCAACATCGGCACGGCTAAGATAATCGGCATACTGAGAAAGAAGTTCAAAATGATTTTCACCATCCATTAGGTATAGTACTGGAAATCGTTTATTTTCATCAGATGAGTCTAATTTAGGGCAATGAATATAAACCTTGCGGTCTTCGTTTAAGACTCTAGAGTGAATTGTTACAACCTCGCTTGCTGTATATTTATACGTCTCAATATTCTGCGATTCCGCTTTAAATGCAACAAGCAGAGTAAACCCCATTGCCCATTTTAGAGAATATCTTATAAATTTCACTTTTTATATTAAAAAAGTTATTATAA
>JAAFHG010000142.1 GCA_013297585.1 Chitinophagales bacterium | reverse complement strand
GTATAAGGTAATACAACCGATGATGGAAGATGAATAATAGAAGCATTGCAAGAATCAAAACATTTAGGTTTGATCACACGCGGCAAACTGAGCTGTGGAGACATGCCCATTTTTATTGTTACTACACCTGCACTCACGCATTGGTTAGCATCCGTAACTGTATAGGCATAATTATTAGGTGCTAAACTATTAATTTGCGATCCACTACCTATTACTAGCCCGCTTGTAATCGACCAATTATAAGTATAAGGTGAAACGCCACCAGCTACGTTTAAGTTGGCTGACCCAGTATTACCAATAGCACATTTTTGATCTTGCTTTAAAACAGTCACTAATGGCGCATTTCTGCTATTCACACTTACAAATTGATTGCGCAAACAACCATTA
Organism: Chitinophagales bacterium; assembly: GCA_013297585.1. Taxonomy (GTDB): domain Bacteria; phylum Bacteroidota; class Bacteroidia; order Chitinophagales; family Chitinophagaceae; genus Parasediminibacterium. The sequence goes on along the minus strand of JAAFHG010000142.1, from coordinate 8,152 downwards.
TTATCTGTAACCGTTACGCTATAATTTCTTGGCGCTAAATTCAAAGCACTATCACTTGTATTTGAGACTGGTATAGGCGCAGCCCAAACATAAGTATAAGGACCAACTCCACCCGATACATTCAATTTGATTTTACCTGTTTGTGCAGGTAAACAATTAGATGCCGTTGAGATTGGATTAAGGGCTAAAGCAGCAGGTTCTAAAATACTAAATGTATCTGAACCAATACAACCATTACTATCTTTCACCTGAACAATATAATTTGTACCTGGACCTAGATTCGTTAAACTTGTAACATTACTTGTGCCAGAAGGTAACCAATTGATCACAAATGGTGCTTTACCAGTGATGGCAACACTCGCCGTTCCATTATTATTACCAAAACAATTAATATTTGTATGCGATTCCACAACCGAAGGCCCATTCGCATCATTGATGCTTGCATTGAATTGCTTTTTACAACCCAAAGCATCCGTGACATTCACCGTATAAACACCAGCAAACAAATTAGAAATAGATGTGGCAGTACTGCCAGTATTCCATTGGTACAGATACGGTGCTTGACCTCCTGTTACACTTGTAACATTAGCAGCACCTGTATTGAGCAAGCATGCCGTATTTGTGAGTACTAAATTTGCTTTAAGTGCAGGCAATTGTTTTACGGTATCTTTAAATGTTTCAATACAACCTTGTGCATCTCTTACTAAAACAGTATAAATACCAGCAGCTAAGTTATTTGCAATAAGTGTAGCTTGACCCGAAGGATCATTCCACTGATAAGCGTATGGCGCTAAGCCACCTGTAACATTTACTAAACCAATAGACCCAGTACTATTGCCAAAGCAAGCGACATCTGTTTTGCTCACAAAAGCTTTGATTTCAAATTGTGGAGGAAGATTGACGATGCTGTCTTTAAAACATCCAGCAGCATCTGTAATTCTGATGGTATAATTACCTGCACCTAAATTTGGAAAAGTTGTGGGCAAAGCCTGCAAAGCGCTAAATGTACCAGAAGGATTCAATCTTATTTGTGCGCTAAATGCACCTGTTCCAGTACCGATAACTTTAGACACATTGATACTACCAGTATTAAGCCCTTTACACAAAGCAGATTGCTTTACTAAAGTTACTTTAATTTCTTTCGGCTGCTTAATTTCAAAAGTATCTAAACGTGAACAACTATCAGCATCATAAATAATAACGCGGTATTTTCCAGCTTTCAAGCCCGCAACGCTATCTGTAAGTGGCAATGTAGAAGCATAAGGCAATTGCACGGTATTAGAATCAAACCAAACATAACGGTAAGGTAATGTACCACCGCTAGACGCAAATATTTTTGCAGCACCAAGTGCATCACCAAAACATTTATTGTCATAGGTTTTTATCGAATCAATTCTTGGACTATTAGTGGAAGACGGCACAATAAGTAAAGGCGGATTCAACTTACAACCATCTGCATCTTCAATGTTTAATAGATAAGCACCAATCCCTAAACCACCCTGCACATGCGTTTGTGTATTGATAAATGCTGGATTAGGATTAGGCAATGGATTTTTTAATGGACTTCCAATAACGGACCAAGTGTACTTATATGGTAAAGTTCCATTTTTCATAGAAATGCGCACTACACCAGTAAAAATTAAACTATCACATCTACCAGGATTTAAAACAGAGTCCTTACCTGTTATTTTATTACCATTTAAAATATTTACAGAATCTTTAACCACACATCCAACCGCATCCGTGATTGTTACAAAACATTTACCAAATCCAGTAACAAGACTATCTCGCAATTGATTTAACTTTGTTTGCTTAATGACATTGTTTTTAATCCAAACAAAATCGTAAGGCCCAGTTCCGCCTGTTGGCACAGAGAGCGCTATCGCATTGCTATCATTAAAACATTTTAGAGCTGTTTTAATGGATAAGTTAGACTGAATTAAAATTGGATTTGCAATTGTAAACGTAATTGTTTGTGAACAATTTTTAGCATCCTTCACCGTAAGTGAATAATTACCCGCTGTAATATTTCCATTTAAAGTGCTTCCACCAATGCCAACAGGAATGTTTCCTGGTTGTTTTCTCCAATCATACACATAAGTATTAAAGCCAGCAGCTCCGCCTTTTACCAATGCATTTACTATTGCATCATTACCACCAAAACATTTCGGTGGTGTAATATTTAAAGTAATCACAATTTGACTATCCTGTTTGATCGCAAAATTATTTCTACTAATACAACCAGAAATTGTATCATTGATAAATAAAGTATAATTACCTGCAAATAAGTTATTAATTGTGGCTGCATTGCTAGTTGTAGGCGGATTCACAGCCCAAACAAATTTAAAAGGAGGATTGCCACCAGCGACACTCAAAATTTGTACACGACCAGTATTTGTACCAAAACAATTTACAGAATCGATATCCAACACAGGTGTAATCTTGGCTGGCTGGCTAATCTGCACTAAAGCAGAAGCCACACAAAGATTCGCATCATTAAAGGTAACGGTGAAAGTATCCGCCTTCAAACCAACTGCAGTATCAGTAATACTTCCGTTAGGCCAATTAAAATTAGAATATGGCGGTATACCACCAACAGGTAATAAAGCTGCGATGGCATTGCTATCAGCAAAACATTTGATTGGCGCAATAAGGGTTGAAGTAGCTGTTAATAATGGTGGATTGATTAAAGTTACATTGAATGAATCGCGACAACCTAATTTATCCCGAACTTCTATTCGGTATAAACCAGCAGGCAAATTAGAAACAGGCGGTGTATTAATCACTGGCACAGTATAGCCCAAGGGTGCGCCGACAATAGTGGATGTAAAAGGTGCACCATTACCGCCGCTAGGACTATTTGCACCTACTACATTGATGGATCCATTACTATTGTTATTACATTTCGGATTTGTAATAATAGGATTTACATTAATTGGGGGAGCAGAAACAATGGTATCTAATTTAAAAGCCTCACAGCCTAGTGCATCGATAACTTTAGTTTGATAGATACCTGCGCTTACAGGCAATACGGGTGTTGTAAAAGGAGAGGCAGCAAAATTCTGAACACCTGTAAAAGCAACGAAACTAGCCCCTACTTTTTTAAATATTTGAATCGTTGCAGGCAAAACGTTTACCGTTGCAGTTGCAGAAATAGAGCCTGAAGGACTATTGTGACATAAGGCAGATACTTTTGTTACAGCAATTTGAATTGATGTAGGATTACTCAATGCCACATTCAAAGAATCCTTGCAACCGAAAGCATCGGTTACGATAGCTCTGTATATACCTGGACCAACACCAGAAATTGTATTTGTAGTAGATGCCAATACCCCAGCTGGTGAAGATACCCGCTTCCATTGAATGGTATAAGGACCTCCATTTATACTCGGCGCGCCCCTAGCAATTTTAATGCGTAAAAATCCATTTTGCAAATTGGGATCGGCTATACAATCTGGATTTTTTAAACTATCTATGCTTACAATTATTTTATTTTGATCAATGACAGAATCTACAAAAGCGGAATCACAACCATTTGCGTCTACTACATACAATTCATAAACACCAGATTGCAAGCCAGTCAACGGTGTCGGTACAGCATTCAATGGTACAGGACTATTGAAAAGCTGAGTTGATGTTGAAAGATTTCTCCAACGCACCGTTGAAAATGGTGGCTGACCTGAAACAAAAGTTGCCGAAATACTTCCATTGTTTCCGCCAAAACAAGTTGGATCGATAGCATTCAAGTTAAATGCTAAAGTTGGTGGTGGGGTAAAAATTACAGTATCACTTACAACACAACCAAATTTATCAGACACTTTTGCAATATAAGATCCAGCATTCAAATTAGAAACAGAACTAGGATTCACATTTGGTAATGGTGGTGGTATAAATGGATAAGTTGGAACTGCAATTTTTGACCATGTAATTGTAAATGGAGGATTACCATTTTGAACAGTTGCTGTGGCTGCACCACTATTTGGAGAAGTACAAGTTAAAGGAGAACTTGTAATTACAATCACAATTTGGATTGGTGGTGGAATGGTGTCCGTATCCATCGCTTTACAACCTTTAGCATCGGTGACTTCTACTTTATAACTGCCCGTGCATAAATTGATGATACTATCTAAACCAGAAGGTATTAATGTTCCGGGTAATCCTAGTGTTACATTGTTCCATTGGTATGTAAAAGGCGCCGTGCCACCCGTTAATGTGGATTTCATAATCCCATCACAATTGGCAGTGCTACAATTGGGCTTGGCAACAGACAAATCCACTTTAAACAAAGCTGCGGGCAAAATGGTATAAGTAGCCGTTTTGGTACAATTATTAGCATCTTTGATATTAACCGAATAAGTGCTCGGTGCTAAATTTATTTTGAAAGTATCCACCACAAAACCTACAGTTGGCAACCATTCATAAGTAAATGGCCTTGTACCACCAGTTGTAATCGCCGTAACCTTCCCATCATTTTTACCCAAACAGGTTTCTCTGTCTGTAATAAAATTAACAGCAATAGAATCTGGATTCACTAATACAACAGTTCTTGTAAATTGGCATAAATTGGCATCACGCACTGTAATCGTATTTGTACCACCCAATAAATTAGTTCTTATAGAATCGCCCAATAAAAAAGGACTGCCATTCCAAGAAAATAAATAAGGTTTTGTACCGCCTATTGCACCAACAGAAATAGAACCATTCGCATCCCCAAAACATTTAGGATTAATTTGGGACTTTACATTTAACTTTAAAGAATCGGGTTCAGTAATGGTAACTGTATCTTTTTTCACGCATAAAAAAGCATCCGTAACACTGACCACATATTGCCCAGGGCATAAATTAAAAATAGTATCATTCGTAGGATTGGCGATGGTACAGCCTGGGCCAAGCGGCACAAGAGACGACCAAGCATAAGTAAAAGGTGCTTGCCCTGTTACTATTGTTACCCAAGCCTCGCCATTTTTATCATTTTTACATTTAATATTTTTGCTGTCAGCGTTTATCTTTAAAGGATTAGAAGGTGGGTTGATGGTGAACGTAATTGTTTTCTGACAACCTAAACTATCTTTAATTTTAATTTCATAATTCCCAGCACATAAACTATCAAAAACAAAAGGTACATTTTGCACCAAATTAAAAACCTTTAAAGAATCAGTAGGGCCTTTTACAATGGTCACTTGGTAGGTGTTCGCAGGTTTGAAAGCTACACCACCACTGGGTATTAGAGTAATTTTACCATCACAGCCAGGCACACAGCGCAGGTCTTGTTTGTTAAGGGTGTCAAGTTTGAGAAGGGGGGGATTGAAAACTGTATCAATTTTAGTTGAATCTTTACAAAAATTAGGAGATAATTCTGTAACTACTGCGTAATAACTTTTACCAGCACAAGCTGTATTCCAAGTGTTACCTGGGTTAGCTGTAAAAGCAAGAATTCTTCCTGGCATTTCATACCATTCTGTTTTTATTGAACTAACACCGCTTTTTCTTTTTACAATTATTGTTGCATTACAATCATTATTACAAATGGGTGGCAAAATAGAATCAGTTGGGTCTATTTTCTTAATATTAGCTAAACGAAATGTGTCCTTTCCAATGCAATTATTAGCATCGATAACAAATAAAGTATGAAGCCCTGGCGGAAACGATTTAAAAACTCCCTGAACTGCAGTATCGAGAGGTGAATTAATTACATTCCAATAAGTTGATTTATATGGTAAGGTACCTCCTCCTATTGAGGTGAAACGAATTTGGCCAATATCTCCAAAGCATTTTGGCTCTATTTTAGTTGAAGTAGCTGCAAAAGCACTTTTAGGAATAAGAGTAGGAAAAGCAATAGTATCATTTTGTAAATTGGTATCTGAATTACATTTTTCTACAATTTTGAAAGTGTAAGCTGTTGCTGGTAATTTTAAAGTGGTGTCTTTTGATTTTAATAAAAAACTTGCTATTAATGTGCTACTAGAATTCGTAACCCGAAAGAAAAAATTATTACAATTAGGACCCGCACCATTATTCATCTTTAATTTAATCCTAATTGTTCCGCTATCTCCTGGGCATTCAGGATTTTTAACTATCAAAGAGTCTATTTTAAATCTATACAAATCAATACTTTGAGCATGGAATATCTGAGATATAGCAAATAAAAGGAAGAAAGTATAAAGTATACGTTTAATCATAAATACCTATTATTAACAAAACCTAAATTTAGTGATAATCAATGATTTATACGTTAGGGAAAAGTGAAAAGACGTAAAAATTGGAGATTTTAGACTGAAATGGTGTTTTGGGGGATAAAATGCTCCGTCACCTCGATACTCGGCTGTCGCCGAACTCGGTGTGACAGAGCATTTAGGGGGCGTCATGGTTCGATACGCCCTTCGGGCTACTCACCATGACGGGGAGTTTGTCTAAGCAGTTTATTGCGTCAGACCAAATATTTTACTCACCATGACGGGGAGTTTGTTTAAACAGTTTATTGCGTCAGACCAAATATTTTACTCACCATGACGGGGAGTTTGTCTAAGCAGTTTATTGCGTCAGACCAAATATTTTGTAGCGGTGAAACGTGGCGCTGCAAAATGTATACTAATCGCCCGTCAGCCTGAGTGATTTGAATGTTCAAAATGTGGCCTATTCAAATCTTATCGAAGGTGGACGGGCAAACTAGAACTGCTTCTTAGCCAATAATTTCAATTTTTCTAAATCTCCTTTAATCAAAGCTTCTTTTTTCTGTCTTGTCCAGCGTTTCAGTTGCTTCTCTCTATTGATAGCAGATTGGGGACCATAAACTAACTCCTGATAAACTAATATTACTGGCAAGCGGCTTGCAGTAAAACAGCTTGGAAAAATAGCCGTTTCATGTTCCTTCAATCTGCGTTCTAAATTATTAGTTACGCCAACATAATAGCTGTCATCTGCACATAATAAAATATAAACGCTTAGGGATTTCATTAAGCAATGCTAAAAAATGGAGGTGGATGTTTTTGCTACATAATTGAGCAAAATGGTGGCTTCGTCTCGCCCTCGATACGATTTGCCATCGGTAATATTTGGTAAGGCAAATCACTCGGGCTGACGACGAAGAGGTGGTGGTCTTGGGGCTTTCTCTCGATACAATTTGCCATCGGTAATTATGGTATGGCAAATCACAAATCTACACGTCGTTTCGGTCGACAAGCTCAGGAGGACGAAGAGGACTGGTCATAGGCTTTTCATCGATTTGTTTTCAGTAATATTTGGTGCAGCAAATCACTCAGGGAGAAGAAGTGAAATCCATTTAAAGATTAGACTATCAATCTTTGAAAAAAGTAACGCTACAATTTTTAAGTCCAATTTGAGAAGAAAAAATCGTATCGAAGGGAGACGAAGCCTAAAAGCCAGCTAAAACTTATATCCAATTGCAGTTCTTGGGCTTTGTGTTTCTTTTTTCTGCATGATTTCATCAACATACTGAAAAATGAGTTCAATACTTTTATCTTGTTTATCCGCTCGCTTTATTATCTCTTCGATTACTAAACGTATTTCTGTCGTATCAAATAACATTTGTCGTATACGAGAGAAAATACGCATAATTTGAATATTGACTTGGATTGCTTTAGGGCTATTTAAGACAGAAGATAGCATCAATACGCCATGCTCAGAGAATGCCATCGGTAAAAATTTACTATACTCCCCTCATTTTAAGGTGCCAAATTGGATCCTTAAAATATCATGCTCTATTTTTGTTAAGATAATCATAAAATCCTCAGGAAATCACTCAACATTGCGCTTTACTTTGCGTTTTAATTGTTTCGTTTCTACTTGATATAAATCTGCCAAGTCAGTGTCCAAAATCACTTTCATACCTCGAACTAAGTAAATCTTATTCATGATAATTTCATCTGGAATATTTAAATTCTTATCTGTCATTCTGTAAAAATAACAAGCATTAAAACAATAATTTACTACAAAATTTAGTACTTTCAAAAAAAAATACATGACTACTAATCCTTTTAAAACAATAAATAGTAAACAAGTCTATGACTCCCCATGGATCACTGTGCATCACGATGATATCCTAAAACCGAATGGAAATTCTGGTATATATGGACATGTTCATTTTAAAAATATTGCAGTTGGTATTATTACAATTGATGAAGATGGCTATACT
>JAAFHG010000115.1 GCA_013297585.1 Chitinophagales bacterium | reverse complement strand
CAGCTTTTCACGAGCAATTACGACTACATTTTTACCCTAAAATTTTTACGGCTGCACCTGTTACAAGCGAAAATTGGACAAAGCAAGTACCACAAATATGCAGCATTACATCACCTGTAAAAATTGCAGAAAGTATTTATTTGGCGCTATTTATTTTGGTAATAGCCCTAGCTGGTTTCTGGCGATTTAATAATTATAAAAACTAAAATTATGACACATAAAAAACTACCGGTAACTGTTTTAAGTGGTTTTTTAGGCTCGGGAAAAACTACCTTACTTAACCATATTTTACACAATAAAGAAGGCTTAAAAGTGGCTGTTATTGTAAATGATATGAGCGAAGTAAATGTAGATGCAAGATTGGTGAGCGAACAAAATGTACTAAGCCGTACCGAAGAAAAATTGGTTGAAATGAGCAATGGTTGCATCTGTTGTACCTTACGTGAAGATTTAATGGTAGAGGTAGAAAAACTAGCCAACGAAGGCAGATTCGACTATTTGCTAATAGAAAGTACAGGCATTAGCGAGCCAGTACCTGTTGCGCAAACATTCAGTTTTGTGGATGAAAATAAAGGTATTGATCTTTCAAAATTTAGCTACATCGACACAATGGTTACGGTGGTAGATTGCTTTAACTTTTTCAACGATTTTGGCACTACCGATTTATTGGCAGATAGGCAATTAACCGATATGGAAGGCGATACCAGAACAATTGTTAATTTGCTAACTGACCAAATAGAATTTGCCAATGTGATAATTTTAAATAAAACCGATTTAGTACAACCCAAAACGGTTGGCTTGTTAAAGGCTGCTATACAAAAGCTAAACCCTGGTGCAAGAATTATTACATCAGAATTCAGCAAGGTTGCACCAAAAGAAATATTAAACACGCAACTATTCAACTTTGATGAAGCACAAAATTCTGCTGGCTGGCAAAAAGAGCTAGAAGGTGGTGCACATACACCTGAAACCGAAGAATATGGTATTAGTTCTTTTGTGTTTAGAAATCAAAAGCCGTTTCATCCTGAAAGATTTTGGCAATATTTAAACACATATTATCCTGCAAATATCATCAGAGCCAAAGGTTTGTTTTGGTTAGCATCAAGGCCCAATGATGCTATTAATTTTAGCCAAGCTGGTGGATCTTCAAGGTTAGAAACAGCTGGTGTGTGGTGGATAAGTATGCCTTATGCAGAAAGGATGCAGTACCAAGCTTTTGTAGCGAATAAAGATTATATAGAAAGTAAATGGAGCAAAGAATGGGGCGATAGAACCAATGAACTCGTGTTTATTGGACAAGATATTGATAAAGAAAATATGATAAAAGCACTGGAAAAATGCTTGCTTACCGCCGAAGAAGTGTCATTATTTCATCAAAAAATCTTTTTCGAAGATCCATTTCCTAAAAACATTTAAATAGTTAAAGGCATTACCGTTTGGTGATGCCTTTTTACCTCCTGTGAAAATAAGCCAAAAAAAAATATTTGCAATGTTGTTGCAATTAGCCAAGTCGCTCTATATTTGCAACATTGTATCAAATATTTATCAGCATGAAGAAATTTATCAGTTTATCGCTTATTTGTGCATTGGCAGGTTTACCCGCTTTGGCACAATCATTTACCAACTATAAAACTATAGTTACTCCCGTAGCTAAAGGTAGTTTACACGGCGGCATCACTGATGCCAAAACTGGCAAAGCATTGGCTGGTGCTTATATTTTTTTACACGATATTAAAATAAGTGTCGCTAGCGACGTGAATGGCAACTATGTTATCAATAATATTCCTTTGGGTAAATATTTGGTAGAAATAAGCTACGTAGGCTATGCCACTATTATAGAAACTATTGAAGTTACAGATAATACCATTAAGAATTTTAGCTTAAAAGAATCGGCGGTTGAGCAAGAAGCGGTAACTGTTACAGGTGTTGCACTAGCTACTAAAACCAAACAATCACCACAGCCTGTAAGTGTTGTAAAAAGGTCAGACCTTTTACAAACATCATCGAGCAATATTATAGATGCCTTAAGCAAATTAGCCCCAGGCGTTAGTGGCTTATCATCAGGACCAGCCATTTCTAAACCTGTAATACGAGGCCTTGGCTATAACCGTGTGGTTACGGTACATGATGGTATAAGACAAGAAGGTCAACAATGGGGTGATGAACATGGTATAGAAATAGATGAGTACAGTGTACAACGTGTAGAAGTGTTGAAAGGCCCTGCATCATTAATGTATGGCAGCGATGCAATGGCTGGTGTGGTACATTTAATAACCAATGTACCAGTAGAAAAAGGCACTGTAAAGGCTAATATTTTAGGCACTTATACAGATAATAATAACCTATACGGCACTAATGCTAATGTGGCTGCGCATTTTAAAAACGGTATCAATTTTAACGTATATGGTTCTCGTAAATCGGCGGCAGATTACCAAAACAAATACGATGGCAAAGTATTAAACAGTCGCTTTAATGAGCGCAATTTTGGTGGCTACGTTGGTATTAATAAATCATGGGGCTACAGCCATTTATTGGTAAGTAATTTTAACCAAAAAATAGGTATGGTAGAAGGTGAAAGAGACGCAACAACAGGTAAATTTTTAGTAAATGCTGGCACACCTGATGAGCATATTGCGACCAACGATGAACTGAATAGTAGAGACTTATTTACTCCTTACCAACACGTACAACACTTTAAAATTGCTACCGACAATAATATTGCTTTGGGTAAAGGCAGATTGGCCGTAAACCTTGGCTATCAAAGAAACCAACGCAGAGAATTTGGTGATTACACCGCACCTACAACACCAGATTTATATTTTAATCTACAAACAATTAACTACAGCGTACAATATTTATTTGCCGAGAAAAATGGCTGGCGCACTGCTGTTGGCGTAAATGGCATGTATCAGCAAAATGAGAATAAAGCCGATGAGGTATTAATACCTGAATACAATCAGTTTGATTTTGGCGCCTACATTACTACCAAGAAAACATTTGACAAGCTTACTGTAAGCGGTGGCTTACGTGGTGATACAAGACAAGTAACAGGTAAAGCTTATGACGAAAACGGCTCGTTGAAATTTGCAGCTTTTGATAGAACATTTGGCAATATTAGCGGTAGCATTGGCGCAAGCTACAATGCATCTGAAGCAGTAACGGTAAAACTAAATGTAGCAAGAGGTTACAGAAGCCCTAGTGTGAGCGAATTGGCAAGTAACGGTACACATGAAGGCACTAACCGCTATGAGTATGGCGATAATAATTTAAAAACAGAAACCTCTTTTCAAATAGATGGTGGTATTGATGTAAACACACCACATGTAAGCTTGGGATTAAGTGCCTTTTACAACAACATAAGCAACTACATTTTTTACAGTAAATTAGAGGGCGTTAATGGTAGCGATTCACTGGTAGATGATGGTGCAGGCAATATGATTACCGCTTTTAAATTCAGACAGTCGCAAGCAACCTTATATGGTTTTGAAGCGAAACTAGACATACATCCACACCCATTAGATTGGTTACATTTTGAGAATAGTTTTTCATTTGTTGCTGGTCAATTTAACCAAAGCTACGAAGGCTCCAACAAGTTGCCATTTGTACCTTCACCAAGGTTACAAAGTGAGTTAAGAGGTGATTTTAAAGCTATTGGCAAAGCCTTAAAGAATTTTTACGTAAAACTTGAAATGGATAATGTAGCAACACAAAACCGTGTGTTTACCGCCTACAATACCGAAACACCAACCGATGGCTATACCTTGTTTAACATTGGCACAGGTACAGAATTTACAAGTAAAGGCAAAACATTATTTAGCATAAACCTTAGCTTAAATAATATTACCGATGTGGCTTACCAAAACCATTTAAGCCGGTTAAAATATGCTGGTGAAAATCTGGTTACAGGCAGAACAGGCGTATTTAATATGGGTAGAAATGTTAGTGTAAAAGTAAATGTGCCGTTGAGTTTTAAAATGTAAGAAAACAAGGTTCAAGGTTCAAGTAAGAAAGAATTTTCACTTTGTAATTAACGCTACATTAGTTTTCAATTTATTTCTTAATCCTTGAACCTTGTTTTTAATTGAAACATTAAACTAGTTATAGTTATAATTTTAGCGATAAACCTAAACCTGTTGAATAAGTATTACCAGTTTGTGTGTTAAAATTATACTTGCCTCTTATATTGATATCTATTTTTTTTGAAAGAGGGTACGCCATTTCTACTAAAACTGGCAGTTTATATTCATTGTAGGATGATGTATTTGCCGTATAAGACATACCGTTTGTGTTAGCTATAGTTGAAGCATTGTAATATTGGCTTTGAATTGTTGAATAAGTCCAGCCACTTGCTACAGCCAATTTTATTTTTTTACCAGTATTTACATGGTATTTGAGTAATACAGAAAAGTTATTGTTAAATGTTTTTATCTCATTGGGGTTAAATGGCAAGTCTTTATAATAGCCTGGTTGCGTGTATGTCATATTCTCAAAATCAAAAGCTACAGATACTTTTTCCTGTAGCCTGTAATTAAGCTGTAGCCAAAAAGATTGCCCTACATTTTTTAAATTTCTGTTGATGCCTGCTATACCTACACCAGAAGAAATCGCACATTCTTTAGTAACAATTTTGGTTGATTGTGCAGATGCAAATATTAGACTTAGGGATAGGATTGTTGTGCTGGTTAATTTTTTCAACATAAATATTTAAAAATGTTATATATGATATAAGAAAGTAAAGCCTCGTTCTAAAATGAAGAGGCTTTACTAATAATTAAATTCTACTTATTGACCAAAAATTTATTAACTACGATTGTATAGGCGTATAAAGCATATTTATCACCACCACCAGCATCTGTTGTTTTAAAATTCGCTCTACCAATTGTAAAATCGATATTCGTACCTTTTTCAAACCCTTCTAAGTCAGCCGATGTAATAGTGTAAGAACCATCAGTATCGGTTACAGGAATGGCCTTGGCAACTCTTTTACCAGCAGGCGGTGTTTCCCCTTGATTATATGGCAATTTTGCTGGGTCATAATCCAAAATTATTACAACACCCCTTTTATTTTTAGGGTCAACATTCCACTCAATTTTAGTACCTACTTGTATGGTATTATCGTTAGACCAAATAGGTGATGAAAGTACTATTCTCTTAGGCACATACATGGTATCAGTAACTGTAGGGTCATCATTAGCACCCATAGTAGCTACACTGTTATTAGTGTTTTTAATATTTAACTTAAATACTACATCTGTACCGTATAATTCTTCACCTTGAATGCCTCTATTGCCATACTCGTAGTTGTAAGCAGCATTTGGCGAGAATAATAAATTACCAATTTGTACATCGCCTTTAGGTATAGCTTTACCAGCCTTGGTAAAAAAACCACCAACTGTAGTAACAGGAGAACTAAAATTTTGTGTAGCCAATGATTTAGATTGTTGTATAGTAAAGCTACCAATATTATCTTGTCTCAAAAAATTATAATATTCCATTATTGTACTTGGTGCAGTAGCTTCTATATTCACATCTTTTTTTGAGCAGCTACTAAATACTGCCATTGTAATTACAACTAGCAAGCTTTGCTTAACTAGTTTAGTGATTGTTGTTTTCATTGTTTTTTATTTTATTGATTTTTTTAAAATTACCGTATAGTTCCTCTGTATTCCAAAAATGCATCAACACTTTTTTCATCTCCATTCAATTCTTTCGTCCATTCAAAATAAGGTCTTCCATACACACCTTGGGTACACCATGATGCTGCTTCAGTAAATTCAACAGTTACTCTACAACGTGTTTTGGGCAGCTTTATTTTCCACATTCTATTTGGGTCATACCTTATCCAGTAGGGGTATTTTCTTAAGCCATTACTGCATAAGGGTTCTACAAATATGCGCCCCCAAAACTGATGTATATCGGCCGATTGAATAGTACCATCAACCAACGCAGGATCACTAGCTTTCTCAGGTAATGGGCAGACTCTTTCTTGGTAACCAGCTTTGTCAAACTTTAGATACACATAGGTTTCTATTTCATCTAAATTGCCACATTGATCAATTGGTTCAATAGCAGTATTGCAACTGTTAAGAAAAATTGACAAAGGAATAAGTAATAAAATAAATCGCAAATAGTGGCTAACCTTAAATGGTTTAAAATTGATTTTCATTTTTTCATTAATTAAATGGTTTGTTTATTTTCTCATGGTGGCCACCTGCGAGATATTTACAACTGTAAAATAATAGCAATTATTTTAATTAAAAAACACAAGCATCCTGTACAATTTGTACAAAAAGAAGTTAACTATAAAAATAATCGCATATTTGCAACCTAACAACCCTAATTATGACCGTTGCTATAATAGACGACGATATTGTATGTACAAGCCGTACACTAAAGTGGCTCAAAAGCTACAATAATGTTACTGTTCTATTTACTGCCATTAATGGGCTTGAATACTTACAAAAGCTACAAGCACTCAAAACTAGCCCCGATATAGCGTTAATGGATATAGGTATGCGTGTAATGGATGGCTGCGCAGCTTCATTTTGCAGTAAACTCACCCAGACTCACGTAAAAATTATTGCTTACACCACTTATAACGATTATGACATGATACGCAATTGCTTTATGTGTGGTGTAGATGGCTTCGTTATGAAACTTGATGCCGATAAGGTACTGCCAGATGCACTAGCTACAGTAGCAAGCGGTAATCACTATTTTGATAGTAATTTAAAATACAATGGCTTTACAGATTTGCAATACAGTGCCATTATTAATTATAAAAATACATTTTGGAATAAACCAATTGAAAAAACTTTTAACATTACCAAACGTGAACGATTATTTATTGCTTTAGCAAGTACCTCTTTATCGTATAAAGAAGTAGCAGAGTTAATGGTAATAGAAGAAGCAACAGCGCAGCAAATGTACAATCGCATAGCTAAAAAATTAAATTTACGAAGTGTAAAAGATTTGGCAACATTTGCCTTGCAAAATGGTTTAGCTATGCAGGCTAATTTTCTATTTAGCAATGGAAAAAGTTTGCCGTATTAGCCCTAATAACTTTCAGTTGCTTGTAACAGGCAAATAATAGCTTTTTTAGTATCTTGCCTTCATGGATATTACAATTAACACACCTGCCCTTTTGTTTCCTGCCATTAGCTTAATTATGTTGGCTTATACTAATCGTTTTTTGGCATTGTCTAGTCGCATAAGACAACTACATGATAAATACACAGGCGATAATGAGCAGAAGCATATTATTCATGGGCAAATAAAAAACCTGCGCTATCGCTTAAAATTGATTAAGAACATGCAAGCACTTGGCGTAAGCACTTTTCTTGGCAGTTTATTGTGCATGTACTTTATTTATACCGAGCATTTTGAAATTGCAAGGTGGATTTTTGCTATCAGTTTATTATTGTTTTCAGCATCGCTTGCTTTATCGCTTTTAGAAATTCAGCTTAGCACCAAAGCGTTAGAACTTGAGCTGAGCGATATGGAAGGATTAGAAGATCCTACTGTTTTGCAATACCTTAAAAAGAAATTTGACCGAGATAAAGAGTAGCGCAAACATTTGCGGTGAACATTTTCTTGTGTTTTTGGGCAAATGGTAATGAATTGTTAAGCATTT
The DNA here is from genome assembly GCA_013297585.1 of Chitinophagales bacterium. Classification (GTDB taxonomy): domain Bacteria; phylum Bacteroidota; class Bacteroidia; order Chitinophagales; family Chitinophagaceae; genus Parasediminibacterium. The sequence continues at coordinate 1,867 of JAAFHG010000115.1, read as the reverse complement.
ACGGGTTTACTTTGTTCCACGAATGCTTCGCCAATTTGCCACCATATCATTGCTATGCCTTTTTCTGTTCAATACTATTGGATACAGATTAGTTGTAAACATGCGCTTGCAACAAGCAGACGAGCGATTAGAAACAGTGCTAAATAATAAAACCTACAACGAGGCAGATTTATTTCTTGTAAAAATTCCTATCAACTTACCTTACCAAACCAACTGGACGGGCTACGAACGTGTAGATGGTGAAGTTACTGTTGCTGGCGAAACATACAAATATGTGCAACGCAAGGTAGACAAAGACACCATGTACTTACAATGTATTCGCCACACAGAACGCAATACCATAGCACAAAAAGCCAACGATTATTTTGGTAAAACTACCGATGTCGCTAATCACAACACATCAAAAAAAGCAAATAACAACACAGTAAAATTTGCTGTTGAAGATTTTGTAAACCACATTACTGAATGGGAAATTTTGGCTTTAGCCAATGGCAAAACCTACAATGCCACCATTCACAATATTACTACTTCTAGCTATTTACAGCAATTAATAAGGCCACCACAAGCGTAAGTTTTTATGTGCTAAAATTACCCTTAATCAAATGCCGTGTACCTTTTACGGTGGCGGTATGTTTTCTATGGCTTTAAATTCAATCTAAAAGATGAGACGTCTTATTATATGCTTTTGCGTAGCAGTAACATTATTTGCATGTAAACCCAACAACGAGTACAAAGCTTATTTACACGACCCACAACTATTCTCAAATACTGTACATGAGCTTAACAGTGTGGTAATGGGCAATAATTTTCCGCCGATGATTGCGGCTCGTAACTACACATACGCAGCTATTGCAGCTTACGAAATTGTAGCGGCTGGCTATCCTGATAAATACCAATCACTTGTGAATCAAATTCACGATTTAAAAGTAATAGCAAAACCCAATACTACTGAACCGATTGATTATGAATTGGCTGCTTTTTTAGCCTATGTAAAAGTTGGTGAAGCGGTTACTTTTCCAGAAGGTAGCATGCAATTGTACAGAGATAGCATTTTACAAGTGGCAAGAGACAAAGGCTTGCCTAAAGCTGTAGAAAAAGCCTCTCAAACTTTTGCTGATAGCATGAGCATGAGCATTATTCGCTGGAGTAAAAAAGACAATTATGCACAAACACGTAGTGCCGAAAAATATACTGTTAAAGATATTCCTGGCCGTTGGGTGCCTACACCACCAATGTATGCACAAGCTGCAGAGCCACACTGGAAAGAAATAAGAACATTGGCCCTTGATAGTGCTGCACAGTTTATTGCACCACCACCTATTCCTTTTAATATCACTGATAAAAATAGTGCATATTATCAGCAGGTGATGGCTATAAAAAATGCAACAGATAGCCTTACTGACGAGCAAAAGCATATAGCAGAATTTTGGGATGACAATCCTTTTAAACTCAATGTATCTGGACATTTAATGTTTGCCACAAAAAAATTCTCACCTTCTGGTCACTGGATGAGTGTAATAGGTATTGCTGCTAAAACAGCTAAGGTAGATTATGCCAATACGGTATTTGCTTACGCAAAAACATCTATTGCTTTGTTTGATGCATTTATACAATGCTGGAACGCTAAATACACTTACAACACAGTGCGCCCTGAAACGGTGATTAACAAATACATTGACCCAGAATGGCGCCCTTTTTTACAAACACCTGCTTTCCCTGAATATACTTGTGGGCACTCTACCATTTCATCTGCCGCTGCTGAAGCATTGACTGATGTTTTTGGCGACAACTTTGCCTACACAGATAGTACCGAGCTTGAGTTTGGTATTAAAAGTAGAAGTTTCAAATCTTTTAGAGACGCAGCCTT
>JAAFHG010000324.1 GCA_013297585.1 Chitinophagales bacterium | reverse complement strand
GGTAATTATATTTAAAAGAAAAAAGACGACAATATTTACAAAACTGCTTGCTTATTAAAAACTCACACAATGATTTCTTAACCATATAAACAATAACACATGAAAAAAACAATGATTACGGCTTTAGCCGTGACAGGCTTTCTATTGCCTAAACTTTTACTAGCACAGCAAATTGCACCACAAGTTGCTACTAGCTATTCTGCATCTATTACAAAAAAAGTGTACGAGGTAGCAGGTAAAGTACAACTTTCGGCCAATTCGCAATTGTGGCTTGCCAATGAGTATCTAAAACAAGATAGCAGTATTGCAGTTTTAATTGTGCAAGGTAGTAGTGACCAAGTCATTAAACGCTTTACTGACAGTACTGAGCGTAAAATATTTAAGCAATTTAAGCAAGTATTAAATGCAACTGAAAAAAGTGATTTTGAAAAATATTTGGCTGCTGTAAAACCACAAAACATTGAAATTAAAGGTAGAAGCACAGAGGGTATTAATATGAGTACCCAGTTTGGTATTGCTTTAAGGCAGTATCAACAATTGCAACTTACCGATGCACAAATTGACAAACTACTACAAAAGGCAACTGAGTATAAACAAAAAATAGACAATAGTAATGCAGGTACTGATACCAGCTTTTTTAACCGTGGCTTGTTTGAAACTGAAAATATACTAGCTATCCTAACCCAGAGCCAATATCAAGCATTTTTAGATGTAAAAAATAGTAAAGATGCATTAAGGCAAGCACAACAAACATGGAATGATTTAACTGCCAAAGGCCTAGCGGTACAATACAATAAAGACAGCACCGTAAAGCAACTAAAACATTACTACGCCAAGCAACTAGCAGTGCATGATAGGTACTGGTATTTTAGTAGAACCAAAGCCGCTACTGAAACGAGGGCATTAGAAAAAGATATGCCAGAAGCCCTAAAAGTATTACTAGGTAAAGACGCAAATAACGAATATGCCATTGCCGAAAACAACCAATTTGGTTTGGCGTTAAAACACCAACAAGTACTAGCACTTACTAATGCGCAAATAGCCAAACTAGTAGACGGAGCGAAAACTTATAAAGCGAAAGCACAATTTGCAAAAAGTCATCCAGACTCAGGCTATTTTGAAAGCAGGGCTTTTGAAAGTGCTAACTTATCATCTATTTTATCTAAACCTACCTATCAAGCGCTACTTACGCTAAAAAACAAAGAAAAAGCGGCTAGCCAAGCAGGCTTTACATGGCACGATATAGTAGAAAAAGGCATTGCCGCCAACTACAATAAAGATAGTACAGTAGCTGCGCTTGCTGACTATTTTTTAGCATCGTTTAATACCATTGATATGTATGCCCATGACTTAGATGCAAGAAAAGTTGCATTGCGAGCTGTAGATGCCAAACAGCCCGAAGCATTGGTGTACTTGAAAAAAATAAAAAGAGGTGGCAACAGTGTTGGGCAATATGTGTGGTAAAACAGTGAATGGTGAAATTATTAACCTAAATACTAAGCTAAATGAAAAAAATAATTCTATTGGTACTCATATTTTTTAATGTGATGCCGAATATAAAACAAGGTGTATTTTCTATTACCTGCACATCATTTGCAAATGCGCAAGGTGCCGGTGAAGGATATGGTTCTGAACCTGGTGATTTGTCCGAAGTGCACCTGTGCAGTAGTACTCATACAACCATTGAATGGGATGAGGGTGAGTTCCATATTACAGAAACCTGTACAATAAAAAATACTTGGGATAAAGATAGTAAAACTTGTATTGAAGATCCAGAAATTATGGCTGATTGTAAAAGAGTAATTACTAATACTAGCAACGGTAGTAACCCACCGCCAGATGATGGGGATGAAGACCCTAACAATGGAAATGAGCAAAGTTCGGGTAATGGCAATAACACACCACCACCGCCCAATAATAATCCACCACCGCCACCAAATAATACACCCAACCCTTGTAGTACAGCGGCTAAAGCTGGTGGCACTGCGGCTACAAGTTTGTACAATAATACCTCGCTAACTAGTAGAATTAACGAGTATAAAACCAATCTAACAAATTGGGGCGCAGATGAACACATGTTTGGTATAGGTTATAATTCAATCACTGGTGCATATCAACCAAGTTATAACAATGTAATTGGCAATGGAAATAGTATTAATGGTGCGCAGTTTACTTTTGATGCAGGATATTCCTTTTATGGTATGGTACATACACATCCAAATAGTAGTGGCCCATCAGCTACAGATTTATCAGAACTTTTTAAATCAGGAATGACTACAAGCTATACAATAGGTGCTGATGGCAGTGTGTACGCTTTGTCTGTTACAAACGCTAGTTTGTTTAATACCTTTGCTGGCAATTATCTTAAAACAAGCGATATTGGATCCGATGGTTATTTTTCAAATTCCTCTTCTTTAAATTTCGATTTTGAAAAGATGTACAAAAGTATCAGAGATGATGCCGGGCAAAGCTGGGGTGATGCAACTGCTGGTGCATTGGGACAAATATTGGCAGATAAAAATGCAGGTGTATCAATGTATAAATTAGTTAGCAATGGTACATTCAAGGCAATTGGTGCTAGCGAAACAACAGACTTTACAACTGGAAAAACAACTTTTGATATAAATAAATGCAACTAATTATGAAAGCAGTACAAATACTTTATATAATACTAATCGTATTGACAAGCTGTACCACAATTTTAAAAACAAGCCCTACCGTTTCTAAACCAATAATCGTAAACGTAGATACTTTGAATCCTGAAAAAATGCGTAACGATACTATCCGCTATTTGCAAACTGAAGTAGTGAATAAAAAGCAAAAGTATATTGGGCAACCAGTAGAATTATTATTAAAAGATTTAAAATATGAGGTTAAGTATTACATTGTATCTACTACAATGAATGTTGACCCCAAAAAGGAAATAGTTAGAGGACTAACCGTCATATTTCATTCGCAAAAAGAGTATTATCAACTAGAAGACAGATACGATGATGCTAGAGTATTAACTATCTCGCTCAAAACCACAATAACTTACGATGAGGTAATGCCATTATTAAATAAATACAATGGTAACTGGTCGCAGGAAATTAGAGAATATTATGGTAAACAGATTGTAAGTGATGTAGTAGTGCCAGGCTTATTGCTTAAATAAATCTAGAAATAATTTCCCTCGCCTTGGTACCTATCCACACATACCTGTACTTTACTCAAAGTATTTTGGTTAGTAAATACTCATACCAAGACTAAGTATCGTTCTTCAACTTTTTGTTTCGCAGAGGCAAGTACAGATAAAACGCATCTCTGATGCAATCATTTATATATTACACTTTGGGGTGTTGGTTGTTTACGCACATCCCAAAGTTTTTGGCAAAAGCAACATGTTATGTAGTAGTTGTATGGCATACAAAGCCTACAGTTACTTTGCCAGTTACATTGGCACTATCGTAAATACTAGGTGGTAGCTAACCAAAAAAAATTAAAAACTCAAAAAAATCAAACAAATGAAAAAAATAATAGTAGTAGTATTTTTAGGAGCGTATACTACAGTACAAGCACAAAACGCTTTTGTACCTGCTTCCGTAACCAAGCTACAGTTGCTACAAGCCCAGCAATATGCTACAGGTGGTAAGGGCTTTAACCCCACCAAGGCTTTTGAATTATTTACCCAATACGCCCAGCAAGGTAGTGCCGAAGCGATGAATGCTTTAGGCATTTTATATAAAAAAGGGGTAGGTACTATGGCTAGTACCGATAAGGCTAAAGATTGGTTTACCAAGGCTGCCGATGCAGGCTATGTAAAAGGGCTTTGGTTGTACCCAAAACTATGCTACCGCTTTTACACTATTTGCCAAAGGTGCATTGGCCGATAGAGCCAATAGCATGTATTTTTTAGGCTTATGCTATAGAAATGGTTATGGCTGTACTACCAATGTAGATAGCGCAAGGTATTGGTTACAAAGTGCAGCTAGCAAAGGGTACAGTATGGCAACCGATGAATTAATGGCAAAAGAACCCGAGCATGTAGCTAATGCAGGCCAATTGGCTACACAAATAAAAGCCGCACAAGCTGCCATGCCTAAAACCAATATTGTAAACCAATATAAAAAAGTGGCTAACCAAGTAGCGGCAAGTGATGTAGCAGGTGTATACAAAGGCTATTTGCTAAAATACGATTGGAGTGGGCAACATATAATAGAGGCAGATTCTGTAACGGTACATATTGTATACGAGCATGATAGCATTAAAGGGTTGTGGCAAGAGGGCGCTAACTTACAGTTGCCTCTACACGCCAAGCTTACCCCTAATGCTTTTGTATTTGACAAAATGCAATACAGCAAAATAAACCATTACAGTAAGGGCAAGCCAGAATTAGCCATATTTGAAAAAGCAAGGCTAGCACTTACGAATGATAACAATGCCGTGTACCTCTCAGGCAATATACAGCAGTTTATACCAAGCAGAAATGAGCCAGCAAAGCCCATGTACCTAGCGCTAGTACGTACCGTTGCTAGCACGAGTACCGATAAAATTAATATAACCAACGAAGATGGTAGCCTAATAGTAAACAATACGTTACGTGCTTACCCCAACCCATTTGG
>JAAFHG010000471.1 GCA_013297585.1 Chitinophagales bacterium | reverse complement strand
TATAGCGTTTTTTTTTGGTGAGTACTTTGCCAAAATTTTCCTAAAATTTAATAAAAAAGTGAGTATTTCGGTAAGTAGTTATTGCTCTAAAAACACAATTACTAAAATTTCATTTATAAATCAAAGGCGCAGGTAATAATTACAAGAATTTAGTTACCGCCAAACACAGGAAACTAATTAATATTAATACTTCTCTTTTCTGCGCCAAACATACTATTCCTGCACCAGTTTTGTAGGTAAAATCTACCAAATTTTTTGCCTAATTAGGGTTACTCAATGCTTAGTTTCGGATATTTTCCCATGTTAAATAACTAAATAAACATATAAAAGGCTTACGGCGATTATGTTTGGACTAAGGTTCAACTCCCTGTAGCTCCACAATTATTAACCCTCGATTTTTTTATAGGTTTTTTTTAATAATATTTCACCTTTTACACAAAGCAAATAGATACCCTTTTTTTAAAAATTGGGTAATTTAAATAATAGTATGCTTAATTTAGGTTTCAGGTAATTTACCCTTTTCATCTATTTTACTAAAAAGGCTTTTGTCAATTTTGTCCCATCAATTTAAGCTGTTGTTACTTTAATTTGTAAACTAATTATTTGGATTAGTACGTAGAGTTTTTCTTTACGTAAATACTGAAAGCACTTTGGTATTATAAAAAATGGGTTTCGTAAAATCTGTACTTTTTTACGGGTTTTTTTATGCCATTTTAGCATTTCAAAGCCTAAAATATGAATTTTTTTTTGAATAAGATTTATGCATTTTGCATTCCTTTTGGTAGAATTTTCTCCGTAGTATTTTTCATGTTGTATATCAATCAAAATGTTTGGGCACAAGTACCAAGTATTACAAGTATTTCACCCATTTCTGGTTTGCCGGGAAGCAGCGTGGTGATTACAGGCACCAATTTTAATGGCACTCCAGCCAATAATGCTGTTTTTTTTAATGGGGCAAAAGGAACAGTAACAGCTGTTTCAACCACCCAACTTACGGTTAGGGTACCTATAGGGGCAAGAACAGGTTTTATAGATGTGGTAAATCTTGTTAGCTTTCGACAAGCAAAAAGCCGAAGTCAATTTATTGTAACATTTAATGGCAGCAACTTTAGTTCAACTAGTTTAGCTTCTCCTGTTAGTTTTACCACCACTGCAAACGCTAACAAAATAGAGTTGGCAGATATAGATGGAGATGGCAAACTTGATATATTGGCAGGCGTTGCTACCTCTTTGCTCGGCATCCTTCGCAATACAACAACAACAAGTACTCCAAACTTTGCAACATCCGTATCATGGAATACCAATATTCCATATGTTGAAAACGATTTTAGCATCGGTGATTTAAATAGTGATGGCAAACTCGATATTTATCAAACTGGTATTACCGGTAATACAACACAGCAAGGATATGTATCTCAAAATGCTAGCACACCGGGTGCAATTGCTTCTACAGCAACTCACTTGGCATCAAGTACCAGTTCTATCAGCCAATTGATGAGAGCAAGTTCGATAGCCGATCTTAGTTCACCTGCCGATGGGAAGCCTGACGTAATATGGAATTTTGAAACATCAGGAGGCATTAATAACTCCTATTTGTATACCAATCTTAATATCGGGGCTTCACCTGTATTAAACTTTGCAGCTAACACAGTCCTTATCAGTTCTGGTGGATCTACACGGATGTGGGTTCCGGTGGCTGCTGATTTTGATGGAGATGGCTTGAATGATGTGGCAACCTATGAAACCAATGGAACCAGAAAGCTCATTGTATCCCGAAATACAACGGGTGGGTTTACAAATAATTATTACCAAATAGATATTGGGGGTAATTCGCCACAAGCTGGCCGAATGTCTGTATTTGATGTGGATGCCGACGGTAAACCCGATTTGGTTTTGATGATAGCAGGCAATGCATGCCGGGTATATCGTAATACCAGTACCCCAGGTTCATTAACTTTTACCCCTGCCGGAGACTTTGGAGCTACTGTATCTAATAAAGCTTACTTTACAATGGGTGATGTAACAGGCGATGGTAAACTTGATTTTGTATTTGCTTGTAACAGCTTCACTGGCAGTATCGCTGTGCTACCTAACACCTCCACAGGAAGCACCATAAGTTTTGGTAACGCTATTACTTTTGCCGGACAAGCATTTACCGATGTGGCTGTAGGTGATATAAATGCAGATGGCAAACCGGATATTGTTGGAGTGAACACACTTAATTCGTTTGCCAGTGTTTACATAAATAACACCACTACTGTTTTTTCCACTCCAACCATAACAAGCTTTAACCCTGCATTTGGCCCAGTTGGCACTTCAGTAATCATTACAGGAACTAACTTCACTGGAGCATCAGCGGTTTCTTTTAACAGTGTTACAGCTGCTAGCTTTGTAGTAAATAGTGCCACTCAAATAACTGCTACTGTTGCCGCTGGCACTACCACAGGCCTTATAAGGGTCACTACACCCGGAGGTACAGTTGCTACTACAACTGGCTTTTCTGTAACTGCACCACCACCAACCATTACCAGTTTTTCCCCTACTAGCGGTCCGGTAGGTACTATTGTAACCATAAATGGCACAAATTTTCCTGGTTCATCTAACGTATTTTTTTTCAATAACGTTCTTGCCAGTAATATTACGGTCAATAACACTACACAAATAACTGCTACAGTTGCCGCTGGTTCATCATCTGGCCCTATCAGCGTATCAGGCCCAGGTGCAACGGCTGTTTCCACCGGCAACTTTACTGTAACTGCCTCCCAAACTACCATCACAGGCTTTTCACCATCTATTGGCCCTGTAGGCTCTACAGTAATAATCACTGGTACTAACTTTACAGGAGCTTCAGCGGTTTCTTTTAACAACGTTGCTGCAGTTGGTTTTACTGTAAATAGTGCTACACAAATAACTGCAACAGTACCTGCATCTGCAAGCACCGGGGCTATCAGAGTTACAGCACCCGCAGGAACTGCTACATCATCTACAAACTTTACAGTAACATTGCCTTTACCAACCATTACTAGCTTTTCACCAACTAGTGGCCCTGTGGGCTCTACGGTAATCATCACCGGCACCAACTTTACTGGAGCAACAGTTGTTTCTTTTAATAATGTTGCAGCT
>JAAFHG010000242.1 GCA_013297585.1 Chitinophagales bacterium | reverse complement strand
CTGTTAAGATTATGGATTTGGCAGGTAGAATATTACAAGTACAAACTGTAATGCCTGTTTCTACTGGTGCTAATGTAACAGCAACTTTAGATACACATGGCTTACAAAGCGGTAGCTATATAGTACATATATCAGATGTACAAAATGGCTTCCTAGCTACAAAAGCTATTTTGAAGCAATAAGCTAACAAGGTTTTTAACACACTAAAACGGCTAGTAACGAAAGTTGCTGGCCGTTTTTTGTTAAATGTTTACTTGCTATTAAATACATTATTTATACATAGTTATTATTATTAATAAGATACGCCATAATTAATTACATAATTAATTTATTTATCAAAATATTAAAAAATTATAAGTATTGTTATATTATTGTTTCTCACTCAATTTTAGCGGCTTTTAAGTTAATTATACTAGTTGTTGTGAGCGTTTACTCTAAAGTAGCTTTTTCAAAATGCGCTTGTTGTACTAGATTTAGTGTTTGTACATATAAATTCCTTTACTTCGTAGGGGCATACGGCCGTAGGTTTTTGTAACATAAAAATAAAAAAGATAAATATGAAAAGTATAATCAATAGGTTATTTCAATTTTCAATTTGTTTGCTACTTGCTATTGCTGTAATCTTTTTAGAAAGTTGCAATTACGCAAAATCAAATCAGCAAGTAGTGGTTTCGAGTGACTGTGGTATGACTTGGGAACAAATTAAAGCAGGTGAAGCTGTGCCTAAAGGTGGCTTAAATGCTTGTTACATGAAGGTGGTAATACCAAACTATCCCATGCAAGGCGAGAGTAAGTTTATCTCTAACTTAAAAGATAGGGTACGGGCAAATGTGCATATAGATTATGATTACTCTATAACATCGCCTTTGGCATTTATAAAGCAAGCTAAATATTTAGGTAAGGCAAATACTGATGCAGATAACGAAGCTGCCATAGGCGATGCTTTTGAAGGTGCTGAAAATATGGTGATAGACAAGCGTATAAAAGATGTAGCTAAGGGCGTATTTATAAATGCTGATATTGTAGAACTTGACCAAAGCGACATGGAAACACATTTGCTTAACGAAAGCAATAAAGTGTTAGAACCATTGGGTGTGCATTTGAATTTTATAACACTTACGTTTGATTTAGACGAGCAAACAAGGCAAGCAATAGACGTAACCACTGCCATGAAAATATACGAAAGCAAAGGGCTACAAGACATAGGAAAACAAGTGATTACACAAAGGGCTGGTGCTACAAAAATAAATATTACCGATAGGAAAATTGAAGCTCCCCAAGCACCAGTTAAAGACTAAAAATGTAAAAAGCATTGTTGAATAAGCTATAGCTAGTACCAAAACTAAACGAATGACTGAAGAAGAACTTGCAACCGCTACCAACCAAGCATTACTACAAAAAGCAAAAGAGCTAAAACTGTATTCTGGCATCACCAATTTTAGTTTAGTGGTGTGCGTATTAATAACCATTGTAAGAACTGTGATGTATGGTTTTGGTTATTTTATTTTTTTGCCCATATTTATTGCCGTTATTGCAATAGTTATTGGGGTAAACTACCAATCAGTTAAAAAAGAAATAGCAACCAAACACCAAAACTAACTTATGGCAGAGAATTGTAAAAATTGTAGTGAAATCATTATGGGTAACTTCTGTATGAACTGCGGTCAGAAAAAATACAAGCGTATAGATAGAAAATATGTGTTTGACGAAATAGAATACACTTTCTTGCACGTTAACAAAGGTCTTTTGTTTTCTGCAAAAAACATTCTTAAAAATCCGGGTAAAACAGCCAAAGAGTTTATTGATGGTAATAGGGTAAACCATTATAAGCCCATATTGCTTGCTTTTGTATTAAGTGGTATTTCTACTTTTTTATCTTTTAAAGTGATAGGGCTAAAAGAAATAATGAGCGGTGCTTTATCGAAACAGCCTGTTAATGCCCAGTTTATGAATAACTATATGGCATTTCTATCGAATTATAGCTCTATTTTAAGTGTTGCAATGATTCCTTTTTTTGCATTGACTACCAAAATTGCATTTAGACGATGGGGGCATAATTATTATGAACATGTTGTAATGAACGCTTACTTTTTGTCGTTTTATACCTTGTTGACCATCATTTTTCTATACCCAGTTTTATTCTTTTTTAGGCATAGTGATCCAAGTACGGTTTTAAGTATTTCGCAATGGTTTATGTTGCTTATTCCGTTTTTATTAGTTTGGTTTTTTAAAGAGTTTTATAACGATAGGCCACTAAAATCAATCATTTTAAAAGTATTAGCCGTTATTGGGTTGCTCATAGTGGCTTATATAATAGCAATTATCTTGGTTACTATTGGTATTTTGGTTAACGCATTAATGAACGGTCCTGAAGCTTTAAAACAGTTTGCACCTAAGGCTAAGTAATACATTATGAGTGACAAACACTTTTTAAAAACAGTATTTAACGAGCATAATTTTAAACCTGAAGATTTAGAAAAAATACTAGATCAATATCAGCGCATTGAGTTTGCTAAAAATGAGTTTTTAATAAAGGAAGGCACAACTGCCAATTTTTATTATTTCATGGAAACTGGTTTTGCAAGATCGTATGTAATAGATTTTGAAGGCAACGATATTAGCACCAAATTTTTTAGTGCAACAGATATTGTAATAGACTGGCATTCTTATTTTTTAAAAACAAAGTGTAGAGAAGCTATTCAAGCAGTAACCCCTTGTGTGGCTTGGAAAATTACATTCGAGAACTTTATGAAACTGTTTGCCATTGAAGCATTTAGAGAAGTTGGCCGAACACGTTTGGTAAATAATTATTTTGAGTTAAAAAATCACTCATTGTCAATTATTGCAGATACTGCAAGAGATAGGTATTTAAATTTACTGTTATCAAAACCCGATATTGTACAAAATGTACCATTAAAACAAATTGCAACTTACTTGGGCGTTACAGATACCTCACTAAGCCGCATTAGAAAAGAAATAACAGATATTAAATGAACCCATTTATCCAATACTTTGTACCGCAATGGCTATCAATTACTTTTTTGTTGGTAATTCCTCTACCGTTTATTTTAATTGTATTATTTGTACGTAAAGAAGCAAAAAAAGGTCAGAATAAGTTGGCCTTGCATGTGGTTATTAGTTTTTTTGCTTTGTACTTATGCTACATCATTATAGCAAGTGCAAATGGTTGGTTTAAAGCCGTTTCCTTCCCGCCAAAAGTACTTTTGTTTACCACTTTTCCTTATATTTTTTTACTATTTGGCGTTATATTACGCACTAAAACATATAAAAATATTGTAAATAATGCACCCTTGCAAAGTATTGTTAATTTGCATGTATTTCGTATAATTGGTGTTTTTTTTATATTACTAGCTGCGTACAATGCCTTGCCTAAGTCCTTTGCTTATATAGCTGGTTTTGGCGATATGCTTACAGCTATTAGCAGTGTTTTTGTAGCTAAAGCTATTGAAAATAAAAAGGCTTACGCCAAAAAACTTACATTTTATTGGAACATTTTTGGCACAGTAGATATATTATTTACAGCCGTTGCAGCCAATGTTTTAACCAAAATTTCTATAGATACTGGATCTATGGGTGTAGATACATTAGCTGTATTTCCTTTTTGTATTATTCCTGCATTTGCACCGCCTACCATTTTGCTACTGCATTGGGCAATTTTTAAAAAACTGCGACAATTTTCTAGTTAATCGTTTTTCTTGTCCTATGACAAGAATGGGCTTAACGAGGCGATACATATTTGCACCATCATTAATCATTAAAACAAATTAAAATGGTACAAGTAAATGAGTTTATGCTTTTGTTTCGCTACGAGCCAAACAACAATTATCAACCTACAGAAGCTGACATGGCTGAGATGCATCAGCAGTGGGGCGCATTCTTTGGCAACATCGCTATTCAAGAAAAATTAGTAAGTACACATCAGCTTGGTTTTGAGGGCAAGCAAATTGCCGCTGATGGTACCGTAAGCGAAGGTATTTATGTAGCTGACAAGCAAATAGTAGGTGGCAACATGGTAGTAAAAGCAGCCACCATAGAAGAAGCTGTAGAAATGGCAAAAAAATGCCCTATTTTATTAATGGGCGGTACGGTTGAAGTAAGAGCCATCCAACCAATGTAACAAGATCACTCATAACAATTAATTATCACCTAAAATGAACAAGAAAATGATTATCGTAATAATAGGAATTGCTTTAGCAGCATTTATTGGCTTTGCTTTATATAGCGCCAGTGGTTTAAAATTCATTCAAATAGTAAAAACAGTTACCATAAAGGGTAGTAAAGAAGAAGTGTTTGGTATGGTAAAAAATTTAAACAACTTTCCTAAATGGTCACCTTTTTTAGCGCAAGACCCGGCGCAGAAATATGAAGTTACAGGTATAGACGGTACAGTAGGTGCGCAGTATCATTGGGATGGCAATAATGGCAAAGATTTGGGTTATCAAGAAATAGTAAAAATTGAAGACTTGAAGTTTGTAGGTATGAAATGCGACATACAAAAGCCATTTGTAGCCAAGCCAACTTTTGATTATTACTTTACAGAAACCCCAAATGGTATTGAAGTAAAGCAAGATTTTAAACTTACATCGGGTTTAGGGGATGCCTTTTTTATGTGGCTGTTTGGCGCAAAGGGGCAAATGGAAAAAACGAACGAGCAAGGCTTGGCTTTGCTGAAAAAAGCGATAGAAAACTGATTGAAGTAACTTTTAACATTATTGCAGAATGCACAGAAATTGCTTAATTTCCTGTGCATTCTGCATTTTTTACGAACAAAAATTGATATGCGTGTAATAACTGAAATAATTACACACATCATCATTAAACCATTTTTTTAATAGAAGTCAAAGTCTTTATAAAACTACTTGATAATGAAATATATCACATTGCTTTTTTTACCATTACTACTAATTGGCTGCAAAAAAAATGCTAACGATTCTGTACCTAACCCAACAGAAACAATGTATTACCCAGAAAATGGTAGCAGTACTTGGGACACAAAAACCATTGCTAGCTTGGGCTGGAAAGAAAGTGGTATACAGCCGCTGAAGGATTATTTGGTGCAAAAAAATACAAAATCGTTTATGATTTTGGTTAATGGACGCATTGTAATGGAAGAATATTTTAATGGACACACTGCTGCTACAAGCTGGCAATGGAACAGCGCAGGCAAAACCCTAGTAACCACCACAACAGGTATTGCGCAGCAAGAGGGATTTTTAAGTATTGATAACAGAGTTTCGCAATATTTAGGTACAGGTTGGACGAGCGAAACACTCTCAAAAGAGAGCTTAATTACATCTAAACATTTGCTTACTATGACATCTGGCATTAACGATGCTAGCGATTTGGTTATAAAATCTAACTTAACCTATCTGGCAGATGCAGGTACTAGATGGTCTTACCACAACGTTTTTCAAAGATTAATAGATGTGGTTGCTGCCGCTAGTAGTCAAGATTTTGAAACATATTTTAATGCCAAATTAAAAAATAAAATAGGGATGGATGGCTTTTGGAATTTTGGCCTTATTTACAAAATATACCATAGTAATACCAGAAGTATGGCAAGGTTTGGCTTATTAGCCCTTAACAACGGCAAGTGGAAAAGCGAACAAATAATAAACGCTTCTTTTTTTAATGAAAGCATAAGTAGTTCGCAAACCATCAACCCATCATATGGTTATATGTGGTGGTTAAATGGTAAAACAAGCTACATGGTGCCAGGTGGGCAAGCGGTTTTTAGAACTACATTAGTACCCAATGCACCAGCGGATATGTATGCAGCAATGGGTGCAGAAGATCAACGTATTTATATAATACCAAGTAAAAATATGGTGGTTGTAAGAATGGGCAATGCATCAGACCCAGCAAATCCAAGTTTTGCAGTGTCTGGTTTTGATGATGCACTTTGGCAAAAAATTAATGCTGTTATAAATTAATGCGTTGAAAAGACAGGCTAAACAGTTGCACCCAACCAAGCCATCGTGCCTACACCAATTTCAATGGCACTTTCATCTATATTAAACTTAGGTGTGTGCACATTGTGTACAATGCCTGCGGCTTCGTTGCGCACACCTAATCTAAAAAAGCAACCAGGTACTACTTGTGTGTAATAACCAAAATCTTCTGCACCCATGCGTAATTCTGTTTCTTCCACGTTGTCTTTGCCCATAAAGGCATTGGCTTGTTGCCATGCGGCTTCGGTAAATACAGGGTCGTTATCTACTG
>JAAFHG010000113.1 GCA_013297585.1 Chitinophagales bacterium | reverse complement strand
TTTATGCCTGGCACAGGCACTGGTAAAAACGATATATTAATGGTGCGTAGTACAGGTATTAAATTGGTAAAAAACTTTAGAATTTACAACCGTTGGGGGCAAGTGGTATTTGAGCGTGCCAACTTTGTACCAAACGATAGAACATACGGTTGGAACGGTTTAATACAAGGCAAGCCAGCCAATACCGATGTGTACATTTATACTTGTGAGGTAGTTTGTGAAAACGATACACCATTTGTATATAAAGGCAATGTGGCGATAATAAGGTAGTAGTAAATCCAATGCTCTGTTTTGTTGATTGAAAACTTAATGACAATGTTAAAACGTTCGATATATAGCTTGGTACTAACACTAATGGTAGGTATGGTTTTTGGTCAAGACCTTACGTTCTCTCAGTTTTACGAGAACCCTTTATTGCGCAATCCTGCATTAGCAGGTGTGTTTGAAGGCGATATACGCATGGTAGGTACTTTTAGAAACCAATGGCAAAGTGTAACTGTACCTTTTACAACCACTGCTTTTAGCACCGAAGTAAAATTTCCGTTTGGTAAGCATAACGATTGGGTAACCGCAGGTGTACAAATAACACAAGATGCAGCAGGCGATATTAAACTAAAGCGTACCCAACTATTACCTGTGATTAATTTTCATAAATCATTGAGTGGCGATAACGATAATTATTTGTCGGTAGCTTTTATGGGTGGCCCTGTGCGTTCGCAGTTCGATCCTACACAGTTAAAAGTAGATGACCAATTTCAAGGGGGTGTTTACAATCCTAATTTACCTACCAATGCCATATTTGCTACCACAGGCTTTACCTATTGGGATTTTAGTGCAGGTATCTCTTACAGCAGCAGTTTTGGCGATGGTAATAAATATTATTTAGGCGCAGGTATGTTTCACATTAATAAACCGCTAGTAGGTTTTTATACCAATAGCGCTACAAGTGCACTAAATAGAAAAATTGCATTGAACGCAGGCTTATCTATACCTACCAACGATTTTAGTCGTGTGGTATTTTATGGTGACTATTTCTCGCAAGCAGGTAACCAACAATTTTTAGGTGGCTTATTGTATGGTACCGATTTGTTTCAAGGTGTAGGCTACGAGCCTTACCAAAATATAACATTGTATGGTGGTGCTTTTTACCGCTGGGGCGATGCAATAATACCTGTGATAAAACTAGATATGTACCAGTTAAGCGCAGGCATTAGTTACGATGCCAATGTATCGCAATTACAAACAGCCTCTCAAACGCGAGGTGGTTTTGAGTTTACACTTACTTACCGAGCTAAATTTAGAAACCGCAGCAATGCTGGCGATAAAGTGCGTTGTGTGAGTGGGTTTTAAGAAATAATAACTAAATAGTACGACAAAAATTATACAATAAACCCGTGGCGAAACCGGCCCTTGGAGCGAACCAATACAAGCTACGGTGACAGGGTAGAATGGAATGATTTTATGAAATAGCCAATCTTGTAAAGGGTTGGCTATTTTGTGTTAATGGCGAATTGTGTAATAGTATAATTGAAGTGTCTAAAATTGCTATATTTACTTTCTTCCTCTTTATATTGAAAATGTCTTAAAAATCTTCTCTAATGGCAAAACAAATAAAGACTAAAATAGCTTGTGATAATTTAGCCCCTTTACTCAAGTTTGACGAGGAAATTAGTTCCGATACTTTAAAGATTGCGGTTTTTGCAAACAATGGAAGTGGGAAAACATTTTTGAGCAGAATGTTTCGCTTAGCAGAAAAAGAATATGTTGTAACAGCAGACGAAAACGGCAAACTTCCTACAGATAAACTAATATCATTCGGAAAAAGCAAATGCAATTTTTCATTTCAAATAACTAATAAAGAAAACGTAGTTGTAGAAGATTTTGCAGTTACTGTATCAAAAGGGATATTACCTACAAAACCAACAACAAAGTATATTTATCATTGTTTTAATCAAGATTTTGTAGAAGAAAATATTAAAACGCTTAGCTATGAAAAGGATAGCAATATTGTGGGTTTTATTTTAGGGAAAGCAAATATTGATGTTAGTAAAGAAAAGGAGATACGCTTTAAAAAAAGCGTTGAATATGAAAAACTAATTGATGCAGTTAAAAAGGAAATAACTAAGTACATCAAAGAAAAAATCGGCTCTATACCTAACATCAATCGACTTTCAGAATACAAGTCATTAAGCTATGAAACTATAATAAGAGAAATTGATAACCCTTTTACTGATGTTAAAAAATCGTATGTCGAATTGCTTAACGATTACAATAGAATAAAATCAGTTCCAGAAAATCTAGCAGATGTTAAGCTAATACCTTACACAGAAACAACAACTGACGAAATACTCAAAATACAAGAAACTTTAAAAACAGAATATACTTTAGGAAACTTTGCAGATGATTTCAAAGCAAAGATTAAATCTAAACAGGAATTTATTGAATCAGGTTTAGAACTAACATCAAATGATAAAATTTGCCCCTTTTGTGAGCAATCCTTTAATGAAACTGCTTCAAATCTAATCGACCAATACGTTAGCTTTTTAGCTGACGAAGAAGCTAAAGTTGTCAAATTACTAAATGGTCAAAAGGACTATTTAAGGAATCTACTTAAACAATTTTTAGCATTGACAGCCGAAGTAAACGATAGGATAATATCATATACAACTTACTCCGCAAAATATATTCCTTCTCTTGAAAATACCAAATTAGACCTAATTGCAACAGACGATTTAAAAGAACTATTTACTTCAATTGCAAGAGAAATTGATACTAAAATTAAGAGTATAAATTCATCAATTGTACTCGACAAAAAAATCATAAAAGACATTCAGTCTAAAATATCCATTTTTCAATCTGCTTTAAATGAAAATAATAAAAAAATTAAGGAACTCAACGATAGGAAAAATGGGATTGATTTAGAAAACAAGGAAGTAAGACGAAATTTGTGTAAAATTTTTTTTAATGATATTGCAAAACTACAAAAGGCTAACGTAGATAATTTAAGTAAACTGGATGCTGAAATTTCAACCCTTGACAGCGATATCAAAAAGAAAGAAGAGAAACATAAGATTAGTAAAAAAGAAAAAGTTTTCTGAAACTGTAAAAAGTGTATTGAGGTATTTTTTTGGTGACAAATATTCTCTCGATAAAGATTCTTTTCGCTTAACTCTGAACAAAAAAATACTTGATGAAGGTCAAGCCAAAGATGTTTTAAGTGATGGCGAAAAAAATGTTATTGCATTTGCTTACTTCATTGGCGACATTCATCTTAAAGTTGAGAAAGAAGATGATTATAATAATTTATTTTTTGTTATCGACGACCCCATTTCAAGTATGGACTTTAACCATGTTTATTCAATAAGTGGAATAATGCGTAACCTGAAAGATATAATCAATTCAGAGAGGGAACGGTTTATTATTTTAACGCATAACTTGGATTTTATGAGGGTTTTAGTTGGTAACAATGTTGTAAGCAAAAGTTTTGTTTTAAAAAATTCAACTTTAAAAGAATTTAGCAACAATCTCACAGTTCCTTACATTAACCACCTTCACGACATTTATAATGTTGCAAATAAAAAATCAATCCCATCTCATACTAATGCGAATTCAATCCGCCACATAATTGAAACTCTAAATAAATTTGAAAATATTGACTCAACTAGCGATTTGATTTCAAAGTATATAAAGGATAATGTTCCAGATGAAAGCAAGACTTATACATTAATAAATGACCTATCACATGGTGGCTGGCGAAGTGAACAAGCACCAATTCACGATGACGATTTTATATTAGTTTGCCAAACAATTATTTCAATCATTGAAAAAAAGTATAAAGGACAAATTGAGTATTGTACGAAGCTGAGTTAAAATGTAATTGCAGATATTTCTTATTGGCTGGTGTCCAGACCCGCCACCTGCTAATAACTAATGCAGCCATTTCGTTTTGTGAAGACGCCCCTAGATATATTGTGCCTAAGGCACTTACTTTTGGATGGTTTCGCGTTTGGCTACCAATATGCTATCCCTAACGGGATATTTCGATAAGTGTTCAACAACTTTATGAGTGTCCTGTAAGGACAATATCTTGGTAGCAATAAATAGATTTTCAACATTAGTCTCATAGGGACGATATATTTTTTCTTATTGGCGGTTGTCCTCACCCGCCACAGGTTAATTCTGCCATTTCAATTTGTGACAACACAAACCCCATAAAACATACAAAACCTCATTCAAACCCGCCAAGTCTCAAAGACTTGGCGGGTTTTGTTTTTCCTATATTTTCGCAGCTCACTTTTAGTATTGACAATATATTGAGCAAACCTATTTAACATACTGTTTTATCGCCGAAAAATTATATTAGACATATTTTAAATGTTTGATGGTGAGTTAGAAAAAATTCGTTTACAAAAATTGCTTTTCCTTTTTACCAAAAAGCAACAAAAAGCTGAGTACGATTTTATACCTTATAAATTTGGTTGTTATTCCTATTCTGCAAATGCCGATTTAACAACAATGGCAAACAAAGGAATGTTAAGCGAAAGTGAAACAAGTTTTAAAAGCAACGAAAAAACTAACTACCTAAATACACTAAAAGAAGCAGACAAAAAACAACTGTTACAAATAAAGCAATTGTATGGCAATATGAATGCAAATGCTTTAATGAAACACACGTACATTAATTTTCCATATTGGGCAATCAATAGCACAGTAGCTGCAAACATTTTAACCATAACAGAGTTAGAAAAAGTACATCAATACAAGCCATCAGGCAGTAAAACAATATTATTTACCATTGGCTGCGAGGGCATTTCTTTAGAAGAATATTTAAACAGATTGGTTAAGAACGGAGTTAAAATTTTAGTGGATGTTCGCAACAATCCTTTAAGTATGAAATATGGTTTTAGTAAAAGCCTACTAAAAAAGTATTGCGAAAGTTTAGGCATACAGTATATGCACTTTCCAGATGTTGGCATACAATCTGTCCAAGGCCAAGAACTAAGTACACAAACTGATTATGATAAATTGTTTGCAGCATATCGCAAAGACAATTTAACTAAAACAATCAATACTCAAATAGTAATTTTAAATTTACTAAAACAACACAAACGCATTGCTCTTACTTGCTTTGAAGCAAATATTTGTCAATGCCATCGCAAACATTTAGCAGAAGCAATTGAAACACTTCCAAATTTTGAGTATGAAGTAAAACATATTTAATTTATGGGATTAACAAAAGTTTTAATTACTGTTACAACCTATCCTTTGCCATCTCGTAGCTATGATGAATTAGTGTGTACAGCAGGGGTTTTAGAAAGTGGAGATTGGATTAGAATATATCCTGTACCACTAAGTTTTCTTATAGACCTAAAAGGTTCGGGTAAAGTAAATAATGTAAAATATACTTGGGTTGAATTAGAAGTAAATAAAAGAACAGACGATTTTCGTCTAGAAAGTTATTCGCTTAAACATTACGATTTTCGAGACCTTGTTGTTCATAATAGATTAGATACTGAACAAAATTGGCAGCAACGAAAAGATTTTGTTTAAAGAAGGTTTACACAAATCTTAATCAATTAATTGAACAATCAAAAGCACCAACAAATACATCTTTAGCCACTTTTAAACCAACTGAAATTATTGGTTTTGAAATTGAAGAAGATGCAAGAGAATGGAAAGACGAATGGAAAGAAATAAGAAAACAAGGTGACTTATTTGCTACCGAAAAAACACCTGAAATTTTAACACCCAATTACCTTATAAATTCTTTTATCGTTTTAAAGATGATGAGGGAAGAATTAGTAGGTTAATGATTGAAGATTGGGAAATCGGTGCATTATATTGGAACTGTTTTAGGGCTGCCGACCGTAATGAAGCTATTGCTTTACAAAAAGTAAAAGAACAATACGAAGAAAATTTTATCACAAATAAAGACATTCATTTATTTCTTGGAACAACAAGAGAATGGCATACGCGAAGGTCAAAAAATCCATTTGTTATTATTGGTGTTTTTTACCCAAAAAAAGAAATACAAGGAAAATTGTTTTAAATAATTTTAAAAGTGTTGTGCATTAAAATATAAAATAAATTAATAATTTTCATTGGTGGCGTGTGTCCTCACCCACAGCCTGCCAATACAACTATTTTGGTTTTATTAATATATAAATAGTTAAATAAATGTCTTCACTTCAATAGCTATACTTTATTTATTGCAAAAAAAATCCTAGTTACGGTAGCAACTAGGATGTTATAACGTTGTATTTTATTGCAATTTCAAAAATAAATATTATACAAAAAGCATAGTGATATAGTAAAATATTGCCGCCATTATAGCAGATACGGGTATTGTTAAAACCCAAGCCCACATAAGGCTTACCGTAACACCCCAGCGTACTGCACTTAAACGTTTGGTGGCGCCTACGCCTATAATAGAACCAGTAATGGTATGTGTAGTAGATACTGGTATACCTAGTGCGTGTGTTAAATAAAGGGTTATTGCACCGGCTGATTCTGCAGCTACACCTTCTAGTGGCGTAACTTTTGTAATTTTTGTACCCATCGTTTTTACAATTTTCCAGCCGCCGCTCATGGTACCTATACCAATTGCAGCATAACAAGATATTTTAATCCAGTTTGGAATATCTTTAATTTTTTCTACAATTTTACCATTTTTAGTAACAGCCTCCATTTGTATATGCAACCAGTCTGGAACACCTACACCATTTATGTAAGTAGCATTTACATATACCAATATCGCTGCTGCAATTAAGCCCATTACTTTTTGTGCATCATTAGCGCCATGCCCTAAACTAAAGGCTGCACTAGATACCAGTTGTAATTTTTTAAACCACTTATCTGCTTTGTATGGGTTGCTTTTTTTACAAATATGTATAATAATAATGGTAATAATATAAGCGATAACCATACCTATTAGTGGGGCAAGAAATATAAATCCAATAGTAGTATATATTTTTGCAATGTTACCTAACCCGCTTATGCCTGCCTTTGCAATTGCTGCACCAGCAAGCCCACCCATTAACGTATGTGAGGAGCTAGAAGGAATACCAAACCACCATGTGAATAAATTCCAAATTATTGCAGCCACTAGGCCAGCAAGAATTACCCATAGGTCTATGGCTTTTTCGTTTACAATGCTTTTTACAGCATCGGCTACATGTAAGTCAAATAATAGTGCCGCCAAAATATTAAAAAATGCTGCCCAGAGTACTGCCTGAAATGGGGTTAAAACCTTGGTAGAAACAATTGTTGCTATAGAATTGGCTGCATCGTGAAAGCCATTGATATAATCGAAAAGAAGAGCCAAAAAGATAATGACTATTAATAAAGTAAGCATGTTTTATTAGATGATGTGCTGATGTGCTACTGTACTAACTAGCACATCAGCACATTAACTATTAGCAAATGCAGTTGTTATGCGTATTTTATGATAATGCTTTCAATAACATTGGCCGCATCTTCACATTTATCTGTTGCAACCTCCATTACTTGATAAATTTCTCGCTTTTTAATCACTTCTTTAGCGTCGTTTTCGGTATCAAACAATAGTTCTATACTCATATCAAAAACATCATCAGCTTGGTTTTCAATGCTATTTACTTTTACCAATGCCTCTGTCATTTGGCGCAAGTTGTTCATGTCTCTTAAACCGTAGACTGCAATTTTAATTTCTTTACAACCTTGCTCTATTAAGTCTGCCATTTTTTGAATGCCAGAGTCGTTAGGGTTAAGATTATAGAAGTTAATTTTTTTAGCTGAACTGTATATATAGTCACAGATATCGTCTAAGGCAGTTGCTAGGTAGTGGATGTCCTCTCTATCGAAGGGTGTAATGAAGTTTCTACCAAGTTCTGTAAAAATGCGATGTGTGTGGTCATCGTTTTTGTGTTCTAAATCTTCAACTTGCTTAATAAGTGGTGCACGTTTGTCTCTGTCAGGCTCTGCAACTACTTTTTTTAATTGAACACCCATGTCGTAAACTGTGTCTGCTACTTGCTCAAACAATTCGTAGAACACTTTATTTTTTGGCATAAATAATTTGCCAATGCTATTTAATCCCATTTGTCGTTAGATTATTTCGGGCAAAAATAGAGTTATACCTTGTAACCAAGTGGCGAAGTTTTTTCTTAATAATAAGTTAACACAGAAAATTAAAGAGTTAATGCATTAATATATAATAACTATTTGGTGATATTAGATTTATAATGTGATAGTATGCAAACTAGATTTTTGTAATTAGTTTTAGTTAGTGAAAAATGTACAGTATATTCTCTCGTCAAACTGTCTGTGTCCACAAGCATTTTTTAATTGAACTTAAGCATCTATTATATAATGATATTATTGTATACAATAAATATTTTTCGTAAGAATTTGTCAAGATTTTTTTAAATATTGCGATTGTCATTTTATAGCATACCTGTTTGCATTTATTTGTTACATGTTTAATTATAAAAATAAGTTCTTGTTGTTATATTTATAAACAGTTGTACAAGTAGGTAATTTACAAGCAATGTCACTAACTAATCATTCCGCAAACGTTATCATCATTTCATCACATTTTAATTACTGTTTGCTTTGTGGTTTGCCCTATTTTTGCCCCGCATTAAAAAAGATGCAACCAGTTAGCTATGTCAGTGTTAGTTAATAAAGATTCTAAAATTATTGTACAAGGTTTTACCGGTACAGAAGGTACGTTTCATGCTACGCAAATGATTGAGTATGGTACGCAAGTAGTAGGTGGTGTTACGCCAAATAAAGGTGGCACATTACATTTAGACCGTCCTGTATTTAACACCGTTGCCGATGCTGTTGCCAGCACAGGTGCTAATGTGAGTATTATTTTTGTACCGCCAGCATTTGCTGCCGATGCTATTATGGAAGCTGCAGAGGCAGGTATTGCTTTGGTAGTTTGTATTACAGAAGGTATTCCTGTACAAGATATGGTAAAAGTAAAAAATTACCTACAAGGTAGCAGCACACGTTTAATTGGGCCAAACTGCCCAGGTGTTATTACTGCCGAAGAAGCAAAAGTAGGCATTATGCCAGGCTTTATATTCAAAAAAGGTCGTGTAGGTATTGTATCAAAATCTGGTACTTTAACTTACGAAGCGGCTGATCAAACTGTAAAAGCAGGTTTAGGTATCAGTACTGCTATTGGTATTGGTGGCGATCCAATTATTGGTACACCTACTGTAGAAGCGGTAAAATTATTAATGGCCGATCCTGAAACTGACGGTATCATCATGATTGGTGAAATTGGTGGTAGCATGGAAGCAGATGCTGCACGTTGGATTAAAGATAACGCAACCAAACCAGTGGTAGGTTTCATAGCTGGTCAAACAGCGCCTCCGGGCCGTAGAATGGGTCACGCAGGTGCGATTATTGGCGGTGCAGATGATACAGCAGAAGCAAAAATGAAAATCATGGCAGAATGTGGTATTCACGTAGTTGCTAGCCCAGCAGATATTGGTAAAACAATGGCTGCCGCATTATTAAATAAGTAGTT
>JAAFHG010000151.1 GCA_013297585.1 Chitinophagales bacterium | reverse complement strand
TTTACAGATGAATAGATAAACTTGATGCCGGGCGTACTTTCTAGCACTTTGTCTAGCACTTCTACCAATCTACCCACTACAAATATTGATGACACCCAACCGATAACCACCACTAAAACAATTACCACTATAAAACCTAAGCCTGGTATTTTTTGCAAATTACCCTCTGCATCTTTAGGTACCACATTGGGTAAAATGGCGTGAATAAAATTGGGTAAAATATTATCTACCGTATTAAACAAGCCCAAAACCACCCAAATTGTAATACCAATAGGCGCAATAACGATTAAGCCTTGAAAAAAAAATTGTAATAAGCGAGCAACCATACTTTTGGTAGCTGCTTTTCGGCTCTCTCTATCAAACATCATAACTAATAATTTATTCTGTAAAGTAAACTACAAAAGAGTAACATTTTTTTAAGTTTTTATTAAATGCAAGTCTATGTAAATCAATTGCTTTATGCATTTAAAACTTGTTTTTAACAATTTAGTAATGAAAAATCTTTCCTCGGAAACTTTGACAACGAAAAAAGTTTCCATAGTTTTGCAACGTAATTACCCAAAAAATGGAAATAAAGGACAGAATATTAGAAAAAGCCCACGAGCTATATATGCGTTACGGCATTAAAAGCATTACGATGGATGAAATAGCTGGCCATCTTGGCATATCAAAAAAAACAATATATCAGTCGTTTAAAGATAAAGATGAATTGGTTTCGGCGGTTTTTAATAGAATGATTAATACTAATAAGTGTGCTTGCGAAGGCGGTAGAGAAAATTCTGACAATGCAATACATGAGCAATTTTTATGTAGCGATGTAGTGCAAGAGATGTTTAACAAAATGAATCCATCCATTTTACACGACATCAACCGCTACCACCCAAAAGTATATGGCGAATTAGAAAAGCACAAAAAAGAGTTTGTGTTTGAGATGATAAAAAACAACTTACAAAGAGGCATAGATGAAGGTTTGTTTAGGCCAGATATGAAAATAGACATTGTTGCTAGGTTACAACTTGAAGTGATATCTCTTTTACACGATACCGATTTTGTACATAAATATGGCTTAAGTACCATAGAAAAAGAACTCAACGATTTTTTTCTGCATGGCTCTATAACACCACAAGGCAAGGAACTAATAACTAAATATAAACAAGAACGCGAAAACAAATAAACAAATGATGACACAACAATTCCTAAAAACGAGTATGTTTTGCATGGTATTGTTGGTGTTTTTTGGTGCAACCGCCCAAACAACACCAACGGTAAACAAGTATGCATTTTCTGTACAGCAAGCGGTAGATTATGCTACTAAAAATAATGTACAGGTAAAAAATGCATTGTTAACCCTAAAAGGCCAGCAACAACAAAACAGAGAAATTACAGCAGCAGCATTGCCTACCATTAGCGGCAATATTAACAGTGTGTACAACCCAAACATTGCAGTACAAGCCATCCCAGATTTTATTTCGCCAGCTACCTATGGTGTTTTGGTAGATGAAGGGGTAAGAAATGGTAGCGGGCAGCCTATTACAATGCCAAATAGCTTTGGCAATATTGCAGCACAGTTTGGTACCAAGTTTAATGCTACGGCAGCAG
This sequence comes from Chitinophagales bacterium, assembly GCA_013297585.1. Lineage (GTDB taxonomy): Bacteria > Bacteroidota > Bacteroidia > Chitinophagales > Chitinophagaceae > Parasediminibacterium. The sequence continues at coordinate 6,663 of JAAFHG010000151.1, read as the reverse complement.
TATCGTTGCAGCAACTATTGTTTGATGGTCAAGTATTTATTGGCTTACAAGCACGTAAAACATCTATCGATTTTCAAACAAAAAACATAGAAGTTACCGAAGAAGCTATTAAAACCAACATCTACAAAATTTACTACCAACTAGTGGTAGGTAAAACGCAATTGAACATTTTTGATGCCAACATTGACCGCTTAGAAAAATTACTATCAGATGCAAAAGCTTTGTACCAAAATGGCTTTGCCGAGAAGCTAGACATTAATAAAATAAATGTACAATTGGCCAATTTAAAAACACAAAAAGCAACAACCGAAAATTCAATTGCGGTAGGCTACTTGGGGTTAAAAATGCTAATGGGGATGCCTGTAAAAGATTCATTGATTTTAACAGATAATATTACCGAAGATCAAATTAAATCGGGCATACTTGCCGATGCCTATCAGTACAGCGACCGCAAAGATTTTCAATATGCAGAACTTGGCAAAAAACTAGGTGAGTTTAATGTACGTAGGTACAAGCTAAGCTATTTGCCTACAGTGGCTTTAACTGGTAGCTATGCAAAAAATGCGCAACGTAATCAATTTGATTTTTTTGGTAAAGGCGATTGGTTCACTATATCCTCAGTAGGTTTAAATGTATCTGTACCAATTTTTAGCGGCTTTGCCAAAGATGCAAGAGTAAAACAAGCACAAATAGATTTAGAGCAAACTAACAATACCATTAATAATTTTAAAAACCAAATTGATAACGAAGTAGCACAGGCCAATTTAAATTTAAGGTCGGCTATAAATACCATCGATTTTCAAAAGCAAAACAAAGAGTTAGCCGAAACGGTGTATAACCAAACTGTAAAAAAGTTTCAAGTAGGTACAGGTAGCAATACAGAAATTACTGCGGCTCAAACAGATTTGGTAACGGCGCAAAGTAATTATATCAACGCATTGTACAGTGCCATTGTTGCCAAAATTGATTATCAAAAAGCTATTGGTAAATTATAAATCATTATTCCAAAACATAAAAACATATATATGCAACACATAAACAAAATCATGCTATTTACAGCGCTAGTTGCCATTACTGCTTGTGGTAGTAACGATGTAACTAAGAAAAAAGCTGAACTTGAAAAACTGAAAAAACAACAAGCCGATGTAACAACAAGCATTGCTACACTTGAGGCAGAAATTGCCAAACTAGACCCATCAACTGTAAAGGCTGCACAAACCAAATTAGTAACTATTGCGCCTATTGCTGCTGAAAATTTTACACACTATATTGACTTGCAAGGTAAAATTGAAGCTGTAAACATATCGTATGTAACACCACGAAATGGTGGTGGCCAAGTAAAAGCATTATTCGTAAAAAAGGGTGATGTTGTAAGAAAAGGACAATTATTATTACAGCTAGATAATGCCATTGCAAAACAAAGTGTAGTAGCTGCAGAACAGGGCTTACAAACAATAAAAACACAATTAAGCTTTGCAAAAACTATTTACCAGAAATATAAAAACCTTTGGGATCAAGGCATTGGCAAAGAAGTAGAATTAATTACTGCAAAAAACAATGTAGATAATTTAGAGTCTCAACTAAAAACCACCGAAGAGCAAATTAAAATTAATAAAGAGCAGCTTGGCTTTTCTAATGTATATGCTGATGTTAGTGGCACAGCAGATGAAGTTAACATTCGCGTAGGCGAGTTTTTTACAGGTGTTGCAGGTATGGTACCACAAATTAAAATTGTGAATACCGATAACTTAAAAATTACTGCGCAAATACCTGAAAATTATTTGAACAAAGTAGGTGTAGGTAGCAAGCTAAATGTAACCTTGCCAGACATCCATAAAACGATTACTGCAAACGTAAGTGTGGCTAGTAAACTAATAGACGCTGGTAGCAGAAGTTTTTATGTAGAAGCTAAAATACCTACCGATAAAGACTTTCACCCAAATCAGTTGGCTTTAATAAACATACAAGATTATAGCAACCCTAAAGCTATTGCAGTACCTGTAAATACCTTACAAAACGATGAAAAAGGGAAGTACGTAATGGTAGCTGTAAAAGAAGGTGCTAAGCTAGTAGCTAAGAAAAAGGCAGTTAAAGCTGGCGAGTTGTATGGCGATAAAGTTGAGATTTTATCTGGCCTTGCTGCAGGTGACGATGTGATTGTAGAAGGCTACCAAGGCTTGTATGATGGGCAGTTGTTAACTACCAAATAGTTTGTAACCACATAGGCATATAGACACATAGTATGATAACTAAAAAAGACATAACCGATTTAACCTACATTATTATAGGATGTGCCATTGAGGTGCATAAAGAGTTGGGACCTGGCTTACTAGAAAGTATTTATCATTCTTGTTTTGTTGAAGAATTGAGCAGAAAAGATTTGTCGTATAAATCGGAACTGCAAGTGCCAGTTATTTACAAAGGAAAATGCTTAGATGCAGCTTTAAGATTAGATGTTTTAGTAGAAGATATTATGGTTGTAGAAATTAAAGCAGTAGAAACAATATTACCAGTTCATCAAGCACAATTATTAACGTATTTGAAGCTATTAGAAAAGCCAAAGGGCATTCTTTTAAACTTCAATTGTACCAATATTTTTAAAGAGGGTCAAAAAACAATGGTTAATGAATACTATTCTATTTTACCTTATTAAACACGATTAATATGTTACTACATTCTATGTGGCTATATGCCTTATGTGGTAAATAAAAACAACTAAAACTTTCACCCCACTATGTGCCTAAGTGCCTATGTGGTAAAACAACATAAAATGAGTGTACTCGAAAACATAAAGGACAAGTTCAAAGAATTTGGTCCTACCACGTGGAGTATCAATAACAAAACTTCTATTTACTTATTAATGGTGTTTGTATCCATTATTGGTATTGTAAAGTTTGTAACGTTACCCAAAGAGCAGTTTCCTGAAATTGTAATTCCTACTATTTATGTACAAACAGTATATGTAGGTAACTCACCCAAGGATATTGAGAACCTTGTAACACGCCCAATAGAGAAACAAATAAAGGGTATTACTGGGGCAAAAATTAAGAAGTTTACAAGTACTTCTCAGCAAGATTATAGCGCTATTACTGTAGAGTTTGATACGGATGTAAAAACAGATATCGCCCTGCAAAAAGTAAAAGATGCCATAGACAAAGCAAAGCAAGACTTGCCGAATGATTTAACGCAAGAGCCTACTGCACTAGAGGTAAACTTATCAGATCAGCCAATTATGTACGTAAACCTAAGTGGTGATTATGACTTGGTAAAGCTGAAAAAATATGCTGATGATTTGAAAGACAAACTGGAAGATTTGCCACAAATAAATCGTGTAGATGTTGTAGGTGCGCCAGAACGTGAGTTTCAAATAAATGTAGATAACTACCGTATGCAAAGCGCTGGTATTACGTTTGATGATATAAGCAATGCTGTGCAACGTGAAAATTTAGATGTATCTGGTGGCTTGCTAGAAGTAGGTACCATGAGACGTAACATACAGTTAAAAGGCCAGCTAAAAACAGCCTTTGACATACAAAAGATAGTGCTACGAAATACTGGTGGCTCACCTATTTACTTAAAAGATATTGCCGTTATTAAAGACACTACCAAAGAGCGTGAAAGCTATGCACGGTTAGATGGTAAAAATGTGGTAACGCTTAATATTATTAAACGTAGTGGCGAGAACCTAATAGAAACAAGTGAAGGGGTAAAAACAATAGTAAAAGAGGGTAAAGGTGTGCTTTTTCCTGATGATATGAATGCAGTAGTTACCGGCGACCAAAGCATTAAAACCAAAACATCATTTACCGATTTAGTTAACTCTATTATTATCGGTTTTATATTGGTATTAATTATTTTAATGTTCTTCATGGGGGTTACTAATGCCTTTTTTGTGGCGCTATCTGTACCACTAAGTATGTTTGTTGCGTTCTTGTTTTTGCCTGGTGCCGATTTAATTGTAGGTACACACGTAACCCTCAACTTCATGGTATTATTTGCCTTACTATTTGGCCTAGGTATTATTGTAGATGATGCCATTGTGGTAATAGAAAATACGCACCGCATATTTGTAGATGGCAAGGGTAAAGTAAGCTCTAATATAGCAGCACGCTTAGCTGCAGGCGAGGTATTTATTCCTGTATTAGCAGGTACATTAACCACGTTAGCACCGTTTTTCCCATTGTTATTTTGGCCAGGTATTATTGGTAAGTTTATGGTGTATTTACCTACCATGCTCATTTTTACATTAGCAGCATCATTGGTAGTTGCGTTTATTATGAACCCAGTATTTGCGGTAGATTTTATGAATCATGCAGATGATGAAGGCGTAAAAAATAAAAGCGATGTGTTTAAGAAACCATTCTTTTTGTTTTTAGTAGCTAGTGCATTGATAGCCTATGTAACAGTGTTGTTTCCAAATAAAGTAGTGATTACAGAAGGCGGCGGTACTATCAATATGTTTTTTGCTAATTTATTGATGTTCTCGGCCATTTTAATGGTATTCAACAGCTATGTGCTAGACGGTGCCATTCATAGTTTCCAAAATAAGGCGTTGCCATGGATTATGAACCACTACGAAAGCTTGCTACGCTATGTATTACAAGGTTGGAGACCTGTGTACGTATTGCTAGGCGTTATAGGTTTATTCTTTGTGTCGATGTTTATTTTTGTGAGCTTAGTTTCTGCTGGTAAAATACCAATTAGCTTCTTCCCTAAAGGTGATCCTAACCAAGTATTTGTGTATTTAAAACTACCAGTAGGTACCGATGTTAAATTTACCGACAGCGTAACACAAGTATTAGAAAAACGTGTAAACAAAGTATTAGGGGTAGATAATGGCAAGAAAAATCCCGTAGTAGAAAGTGTGATTAGTAACGTGGCACTTGGTGCTAGCGACCCAAGCAGTGGCGATAGAAGCACACGTAGCGAATTGGGTAGAATTCAAGTATCATTTGTAGAATTTGAAAAGCGTGACGGTGTTAGTACAAGACCCTATTTAGATTCTATTCGCTCAGAAATGAGAGGCATTCCTGGTGCACAAATTACTGTAGACCAAGAAGGTTCTGGGCCACCAACCGATGCACCAATTAATATTGAAGTGTCAAGCGAAGACTTTGATGGCTTAATTAAAACAGCAGTCAGTTTAAAAAACTATCTAGACTCTATTCAAGTACCGGGTGTAGAAGAGTTAAAGATGGATGTAGATTTAACCAATCCTGAAATTACCTTAACTGTAAACCGTGAAAGAGCCTTGATAGAAGGTGTATCTACTGCACAAATAGGTTTAGCTATTCGTACCGCTTTGTTTGGTAAGGAACTATCAAAAATTAAAGAAGGTAAAGAAGAATATAAAATACAATTGCGTAACAACGAGGTGCAGCGTAAAAACCTAGTTGAGTTGCTAAACATGAAGATTTACTTCAGAGATTTTGCAACAGGCGGGTTTAAAAATATTCCTATTAGTTCGCTAGTTACAGCCGAGCCAACAAGCACATTAGGTAGCGTAAAACGTAAAAACCAAAAGCGATTAATTAGTTTACGTTCTAATGTATTAACCACACAAGGCTACAATGCTACGGCTGTAAACCAAGTAATCAAACGCCATATAGATAACTACAAAGGCAAAGCTGATGGTGTAACTATTAAGCAAACTGGTGAAGGGGAGCAACAAGCAGAAACAGGTGCCTTCTTATTAAATGCATTAATGATTGCTTTGGGTTTAATTCTATTAGTACTAGTGTTACAATTTAATAGTATCAGTAAGTCTATCATCATTTTAACAGAAATTATATTCAGTGTTATTGGTGTATTTTTAGGCTTCTCAGTAAGTGGTATCGAAGTATCGGTATTAATGACGGGTTTAGGTATTGTAGGTCTTGCAGGTATTGTGGTTAAAAACGGTATTTTGGTAATTGAGTTTACCGATGAATTACGTAGCCGCGGTATGAAAACAAGAGAAGCAGCTATACAAGCAGGTAAAACACGTATTATACCGGTATTATTAACTGCATTAGCGGCCATACTAGCCTTTATACCAATTGCAGTTGGTTTCAATATCAATTTCGTGGCCTTATTTAGCGAGTTCAATCCGCATATTTACTTTGGTGGCGATAATGTGGTATTCTGGAAACCGCTTAGCTGGACCATCATTTTTGGCTTAGCATTCGCTTTCTTTATGACATTAATAGTAGTGCCAGCCATGTACTTAATAGCAGAACGCTTACGTAGGCCAATGCGCAATATGTACGGTGGTAAATGGATAAGTATGTTAGGTATTCCACCAGCAACATTCTTGTTCATTCCATTAATGTTACTTACAATGCTAAAACATAGAGCAAAACGCATTAAACGTGCAAGAAAGCTATATGGTAATAAAAATGTAAACCAATCATTTATTGGCAGTTGGTTTTAAGTAGCAGTTTCATTGTATAATACAAAATAGGCTGTCTCAAGTTTTTGAGACAGCCTATTTATTTTGAACGACTGATGAATACTAACTATCGTTTTATTTAGGTACTTCTTTATTATATATTGTAAAAATAGTAGTTGCAAGCCAAAAAATTGGCTAAATAAGTTACCCCAATTCTTTTAATCCCACATAGTGTCTTTAATATCTTCATACACCATTTTAATACCTTGTTCAAGCGTAATAGTAGATGTCCA
>JAAFHG010000262.1 GCA_013297585.1 Chitinophagales bacterium | reverse complement strand
GAATAGTTGTATTTTCTTTGGCTAATTTGTACCAATCCATCAAGTCGCCCATACGCATTGGTACTTGCTCTGGGCTAGCATAATAATGCGTTTCGCCTGTTGCTGTTAGTACATGATTAGGTGATGATTTGTATTGCCCAATCTTTATTTCTTTTCTTGTTTTTTCGCCGCTTGGTGTTTGTGCATCTACAAAATAGTTCTCTTTCAGCAGTAACTGATGCAGGTTTCTAATATCGGCTTCATTTAAAACGTAATCTGCGTTTTTTACTATGTCTAGCAAATACTTAATCGCTTCATCATGACCTTTTATATCTAAATGGTCTTTTAAGGTTTTACCTTTTGCAGTAATGCCTTCCATAATAAAAGCAACCGTTTCACCGTAAGATAGTTGATTGCCTTCAATAGCATTTGAGTGATAATTCCATTCTAAGCGTAACTTTTGTAATACACGGTCTTCTATTTCTTTAGGCAATGGTCGTCGTAACGTATCCACTTGCTTTTTTAAAACATCAACTTGCTCTAAAAAAGGTAGTTTACTTAATTTCTCTGCGGTGTAAATTGTTAGTGCCATTGCTCTAAATTACAGTATTACTGCTTTTAAACTTAAATCTACACTTTGTGCTTGGTGTATTAAGCCGCCTACACTTACATAATCTACACCTGTAGCCGCAAAACTTTGTATGGTGTTTAAATTAATACCACCGCTTGCTTCTGTTTCAAAAGCTCCATCAATTATAGCTAGAGCTTCTGTTATTTGTGCGGGTGTAAAATTATCTAGCATTACACGAAATACTTTGCCTTTACCTATGGCACACACAGTTTTTACATCGTCTAGTGTGCGGGTTTCTACTTCTATTTTAAGCACGGGCTGTAACGACTGTGCATAGTTGCAAGCCTTATTTATGGCTTGTTCTAGCCCACCTGCATAATCTATATGATTGTCTTTAAGCATTATCATATCGTACAGGCCAAAACGGTGATTAATACCGCCACCTATTTTTACCGCTTCTTTTTCTAGTAGACGAAAGTTAGGTGTGGTTTTACGTGTATCTAATAGCTTGGTAGTGTAACCTTGTAGCTTTTGTGTGTATTGGTGTGTAAGGGTAGCTATACCGCTCATGCGTTGCATACAGTTTAGCACTAGTCGCTCGCAGGTAAGTATAGTATGTATATGAGCTTCTACCTCAAAAGCTATATCGCCATATTGCATAGTATCGCCATCTTTTTTATAGGCTTTAAATACCACGGTGGGTTCTACTATTCTAAATATTTTTTCTGCTACGCTTACGCCTGCAAGTATGCCTGCTTGCTTTACTTTTAGCACTGCTTTACCTAGTTTATAAATAGGTATACAACTGATGGTACTATGGTCGCCTGTACCTACATCTTCGTGTAGCGCTTCGGCTACTAAATGTTCTAATTGCTCGTCAAAGGGGCGCATGTGAGTTTTTAAATGTTTGCAACAAAGAAACAAATAATAAGCTTACTATATGCAATTAACTAGGTTGCGATAAAGCATTTATAATAATTTTTATGTAAAAAGTGCCGAGTAGAAACTCAGCACGTAAAATCCGATAAGCAACATGAGAAAAACGTTATCGGCTTCTTTAACTATTCTTTAAGCTTATTTTTTATAAAAACTGAGCGGCATTTTCATGCCACCCAGTTGCATAGGTACGATGGTGAGAAGAAAATGTTACAACTAGTAACTATTATTTAAAGTCTACTGTGCAGTTTTGGCATTTCATGTCTATTTTAGTGCCTTTGCCATCACCAACTGTAGCAGTAAATTTACTATCAGTGCCACCTGAAGCGCTTTCCACTTCTCTTTGAATGTTGCGTAGCGTTGTAGCTAAACCACTTTCTTTGTCTTCTTTAATTATCAATGGCTTTTTCTCAAAATTTGCATACACATTGCTGTATGGGCCTATATAAGTTACTATATAACTTTTCAAATTTCTAAGTGGTAAACGTATGTCAGCGTATTTATTATTAAACCTAATAGTTTCTACACCAGCTAAAATATTGCGCACTTTAACGTCTGCGTTAGTACCATCTAGCTCTATGCTTTGGGTTAATTTAGTAATGCGTAGGTTGCCATAGTTTTTGCGACCTTGTAATGCACCTACTTCATCAAACTCGTACTCATCATTCGTACTTACTAGGTTTACTTTTTGTGCAGAAGCAATTTCTATAGTTGAGTATTTTGTATCAATATCAAGATCTTCAATATCCTTTAAAATTAAACGACCATTAATAAATTCTATCTCAGCATTTTTAATATTACCAGCTGTTACATTGGCATATTTAGAGCGGAGCGTTAATGTAGTAGCATCTTGTAATTCAAGGTTACCATTGGTAATATCTGCATTTACTTTGCTTACATTATTGGCAACTGTTACATCGGCATATTTGCTTTCAATATCCAATTTATTAGCTGTAGGTATGTAAATGGTTACATAACGTTTTACATCGCTTTTAGTACCAATGTTTTGACCTTCACCATTAAAAATTGCTACGCCACCAGAGCCACTGTTCCATGCATATGTACTACCATTAATACTATAACTGCCGCTGCTACTTACTGTACCAGATTTTATACGAATACCTGTGCCAAGGCTTTTCACACTAATGTTTAATTTCTCAAACCATTCTTCATCAGATACTTTGGTGCCTTCGCCTTCGTAATAAATTGTGGTTACTACTTTAACTTTCGGTTGATCCCAAGTTTTAATTTGAATGTTGCGCTGTGTATTTTCAAGATAAATATCAGCACTTTTAGAGGCATTTACTTCTACACTTACTTCTTTGCTTTTTAAATCGTTAAAGTCACGATCGGTAGTTTTATAACCTTCAACTACAATTGGCGCAGTTGGTACTGAAGCCATTCGAGGTGGTGTAGGTGCAGTTGCTCTACCAAGGACTGTAATTTGCTGTGCGCTTGCAGATATACTTATGGCAGTACTTACAGCCATAACTAATAGGGTATTCGTTTTCATTTTCATTTGGTTAAATGTTTAAAAAGTAGGGTTTTGTTGAATCTACCGGGCCACGGTTTTGTTTAAAGCGATTGTTTGTTTTATGTATTTCGTTTTGTAATTGTTTTAGCATGTTCAGCTTTTGCTGGTACACATTTATTAACTGGTCTAATAATTCATCAGTTATGCCACCTTTACGAATGTCTCTTTTAATGTTTTGCTCATCTCGTTCCATGCGCTTCATTTCTATGGCAAAATCGTTAAAGTAGCCAGGATTTTCAGCAATTAATGGTGTGGTGTTTACTTTGGCTTTTTGTAAATTAATGACTTGTGTAAAAGATGTTTCTACCTGCTCTAATGCAGATAAAGCACTTGAAGCGTTTGGAATTTTGGGTTTGGAATTTTGATGTTCTTTTGAATATTGAACTTTGGGTTTTAAACTTTCAACTTTTGCATTTGGTGCTACATCTGTGCTTGCTACCAATTGTTCTGTATTATTAGGTTGCAACCGAGTTTGTTCTTCTTGCAATTTTTGCTTTGAATTTGTAACTTGTTCCTTGTTACTAGCAACTGGTAACTGGTAACTGGCAACTGGCTTATTTAACAGCATATAACCACCAAAACCTGCCAATGCTATTACACAAGCAGCAACAGCCCATTTAATGTACACCAATGCTGCCATTGGTTTGGCAGGATTTAATTCTTTATTAATGCCTAACCACACTTTATCTCTTGGCATGTCTACATCCAACTCATCTGAGTGCTGTTGTAAATATTTTTTAAAGTCATCCATGTACTGCAATATGTTTAGTAATCCGTTCTTTTAATAATTGTTTAGCTCTATAATATTGGCTTTTGCTAGTGCCTTCACTAATGCCCATATTATCTGCTATTTGTTTGTGGCTATAATCTTCAAGCACATATAAATTAAATACCTGCCTGCAGCCATCTGGTAAACTTTTTATCTGCTGATGAATGATTGTCATATCAATTTCGTGCCACCATTCTACAGCGTCATCCGTTCGGTGTTTGTGGTCTGCTTCATCCCAATCTTGCCAGTAAAATGTTTTTTTACTGTACTTAATACATTCATTTACTACTATGCGGCGCAGCCAACCACCAAACAACACTTCTTCCTTTAATTGGTGCAAACTTTTAAAAGCGATGATAAATGCTTCTTGCAAAACATCTTCTGCATCGCTGCGGTTGCCCGTCATACGAATGCAGATATTAAACATTGCCTTACTAAATTGATGATACAGACTACTTTGCGCATCGGCGTTACCTTTGCGAGCCTTTGTTACAAGGTTAGTTAGTATGTGGTTTGCCGTTTCCAATTATGTGTTGCTGTGTATAAGAGTACAAGTTGTACAAAAGGTTGGAAAAGGTGGGAAATTTTTTTTAAGAAGTATTATTTCTTCTCACCAATTTCTTATACAAGTTTATCTAAATCTTGCAAGCGGGTGTACACGTGTGGCGTAACACGAACACAGCTAATATTTTCCCATACAATGCCTGTAGTGTGACAAATAAAGCGTTACCAAATTGTGTGGGCGTTATGCCTTCTATACTTATGCCAGCAATGGCGCAGCTATATTTAGGATTTAGTGAGGTGTGTATTTTTACCTTGGGTAATTGGATGACTTTTTCTACCCAATAGTTTTTTAAGTAGCGTACACGTTCTTCTTTGCGTTTATTACCAATGGTTAGTTGAAAACTAATGGTTTTTATGCCTTTACTACGAGCCATGGCACATATTTTTTGTACAGGCAAAATTTGCCCACCCAAATGCTACTTGCTTGTGCTTGGTTAAACAAACTATTGGCCGAAAAAGCACCTGCTAGCAAGCTTACCTGCTGAATGAATTGCCTACGATGTGTCATACAAAATATTGAGGTGGTAAGTTAACAATTATTGGTGTGGTTCGTTTATATCTTTGCACAGAAAATATTTAGATATGCAAAAGCGATGGTTGCGCATTATTACAGTTTTATTCATAATTGGCATAAGTGCAATAGCTGCTAAGGCACAATGTTCTATTTGTACCAAAACTGCGCAGCAACTAGGCGAAGGCCCTGCAAAATCTTTAAACACAGGCATTTTATACCTCATGTTTTCACCGCTAGCAATTATGGGCTACATTGGGTTTAAATGGTGGAAACGCGAAAAAGAAGTATTAGCTAGCGAAGCGCCAAAAACTGAATCTTTATAGTGTAAAGTAACAGTGCAAGCCACCAATCAAATAAAGTTTTACAAATATATAACAGCCGAATCAAATAATTTTAAACCCATCTGCATCCTTTAAAAAAGGAATATTGGTTCTTATTTTTTCTAATGGTTCTTTATCAAATGTAATCGTAAAAATGTCTTCATCGTGTGCTTTGTGGTACACTGTTTCGCCAAGTGCATTTACTACCATACTATCACCACAGTGGTAAATATTATTACCATCATTACCAACTCTATTTGCACCAATTACATAACATTGGTTTTCTATGGCTCTTGCAGTAAGCAACGTTTTCCATGCGTGGCTTCTTTTTTCTGGCCAGTTGGCTACATAAAGCAAAATATCATATTCAGCAGCCTCGTCTTTATTGGCTTGCTGCCTTGCCCATACAGGAAAGCGTAAGTCGTAACAAATCTGTAAGTTAATTTTAAAGCCTTTTACTTGTGCTATTAAACGTTTATTACCTGCTGTGTAATGGTTGTCTTCATTGGCATAGCCAAATAAGTGGCGCTTGTTGTAATAGCCCATTTGTCCATTTGGTAATATCCAAATTAGTCTGTTGTAATACTTACCAGCTTCAGCTATCATCAAACTACCAGTAACAATCACACGTTTTTCTATGGCGGTTTTTATCATCCATCGCACCGCTTTGCCATCCATTGTTTCGGCAAGTTTTTCAGGCTGCATACTAAAACCTGTGCTAAACATTTCTGGCAACACAAC
>JAAFHG010000694.1 GCA_013297585.1 Chitinophagales bacterium | reverse complement strand
AATTTTTCCATCTCCATCATAATCTGCAACAGCTAAATCAGCAGTGTTGGCACCAGTTGTAATGTTTCTTACATTGCCCATAAACAAGCCACTAGCATTGCTATAATTAACTAAAACCGAAATATTATTTGTGCCTGTATTACCAGTTATAATATCATTTACACCATCGCCATCAACATCACCTAAGGCAACAAAAGATGGTTTGCCATCTACTGTAAAATCTTGTTTGGTAGCAAAATTGATTGTGCCACTTACACTTGTATTTTTCAAAACTGAAATAGCATAATATGCAGTGCCAGTAGCATTTGCAGGGTTTGCATTTGCTGTTATTATATCTAATTTTCCATCATTATTAATATCGCCAATGGCTAAATGTATTGGATTGTTACCTGTAACAAAAGTGGTAAAGAATGCAAAAGAAATATTTGTAGCAGAAGTAGATGTATTTCTTAAAACAGATATTTCATATTGCCCTGTATTATTAACTACTATATCTTGCTTTCCATCATTATCAATATCGCCAACAACGCATTTTGAAAAAACACCAATGGCAAGCCCACATAATACACTCACTCTTGGTGCAAAACTTATGGTTCCACTTGTGCTGGTATTTCTAAATATTGAAATAGAATCTGTTAAATAATTAACAGCAATCACATCTAATTTTCCATCGTTATTAATATCTGCTAAGGTTAAAGAACTAAGTCTTACAATGGTTGTAAAATCTGCTTTTGAAGCAAAATTTACTGCACCAATTGTGCTTGTATTTCTCATTACCGAAAACTTGGCACTTAATAAATCTGTAACAACTGCATCAGCATTTCCATCTCCATCAATATCGCCAATAGCAACATAACTTGGATAGGTATTCACACCAAAATTGGCAGTTGCTGTTATATCTAAACTATCAATACTTCCTTTATTGGGTTTAAATGTGGTGTTAAAATAATCTCTACTCTCTCCACTTAAACCACTTGCAATATTTAATATTGTTATAGGTGCATAAGTTGCTCCTGTTGGCACTGTAACAGTTAGGCTTGTTGTAGTTGCAGCAGTAACAGTTGCTTTGGTTGAACCAAAATAAACTATGTTGTTTGTAGATGTTGTGCTAAAAAATGTTCCTGTTAAAGTTACTGTTGTGCCTATTGCTCCACTCATTGGACTAATTAATGTTATGGTTGGTGGTGCAGCTCTTGTAACAGTTATGGTATAAATTTGAATAGTAGTACCATCTTGTGCTATAACCTTTATGTTTATTATGTTTTCGCCCAAATTTAATGCTAATGCCGATGTTGAAACGCCACTTGAAATTGCAGAATAACCTCCACCATTTAGTTGCAGTTGTAAAGTTGCTGAGTCTTGTGCTTTGGTTGGTTTAATAGTTATACTTGTTGTGGCATTGCTAACACTAGCTGTGTAATTTGTTGTGCTAGCAGCAAATGTTGGTGCTAATGTGCCACTACTTAATGTAAGTGCAGATAAATTGGCATTAGTAGAATAAGCAGGTGTGTTTCTTACCACTACAATCCCATTGTTATAATTTGTAATTACTACTGCATCAATTTTTCCATCACCATCAATATCGCCCATTGCATGGGCAAAAGTTAATGAGCCTGTGGTAAAAGTTACAGCAGCAGCATAAGTAGGCGTTGTAGCAGTAGTTGTATTTTTTATTACTGCCAAACTACTTGCATTATTTGCATTAAGCACATCTACTTTTCCATCAGCATCAATATCAGTAACAGAAACAGTTTCGGCAAAAGGTGTTGTAGATTTATTAACAGCCAATGCTAATGAAATAGTGCCTGAAACACTGGTATTTCTTAATGTTGAAACATTGCCTGCATTATAATTTGAAACCACAATATCTAATTTTCCATCAGCATTAATATCGCCAACAGCAACTGATGTTGGGTCTAAACCAACAGAATAATCAACTTTTGCAGCTAAACTAAAAGTACCAGCAATAGTAGTATTTCTTAAAACAGATATTGTACTTGCACCTGCATTTGTTACAATAATATCAAGCCTTGTATCTCCATCAAGATC
>JAAFHG010000582.1 GCA_013297585.1 Chitinophagales bacterium | reverse complement strand
ATGCGTACAACAAGCTCTAAATTATCAAGGTCGGCAAAATCATCAATTACACGTGCTTGTTTAGCTGCATCTGAAGTATCTTTATCACTAAAACCTTTGGCGGAATTAAGTATAGCACGAATAAAACTGCGCCCCATCTCACCCCACTTATTGTCATTCTTGCTGCTATATAATCCAATATTACTCCAAACTTTGCGTCCGATATATTCACCTGTTACACTAGCAAGCACAGTAAAACAACAGGCTAAATAAACGCTGTTAGTCGTATCACTTTTAGTTGCAAATCCGTCTAACCACCCATGGTCAGCGTCACTATAACCGCCTGGTTTAATTTGTAACTTGACTTTTGCTATCGTGCCGTCTGGTATTATTGTGTTAATATTATCTGAAACTGCGGTATTAAAATCGTAAAACATATATTTAGTTATTTAAGTTATTGGTAATTTGTAAGTTAGTTGTTCATTCCTTGGCATTTTTTCAGCTCTAATTATTTTGTCCATCAATTTACCAAGATGTGCCTCTTCTAAAATTTCAAGCTGTCCGCTACGGTCTTTTGCAGGTAACGAATACGGATTAATTGTCTGGTTAACAAAAGCGCGACTATTTTTTATATCCGTCATCGTAATTAATTGGTCAACTATAGCAGGTAGTTCATTTGCTACTTTATTGCCGTCAATTTGCAGACCATAATTTTTATTGTTAAACTCATCAATTTTTTCTTCAAGTACGCCAATAAACCAAATATGCTTATCTCGTGCCTGCTGTAAAAGCATTAACCAGTTAATCATCTCTAGGGCCAGCATCTGGTAAATAAAGCGCATATCTTCCTTGCCGTTACGATTACTTAGAGCTTGTGGCTGATTCTTACACCATTGCAAACATAATCGGCCGGCAACTGTAATTGAATCAATAAAAATTGTATTGTATTTATCTATTGTATCTTTGGGGCCAAATTTTTTAAGTATCGCTTCATAATGCATAGAGCCATATACACTACTTGAACCTGCTGACGGTGATGGGCCTGATAAATATACTGCTAAATCTCGGCATTCAGGCCAAGAGCGTGGGCGCAAAACATCACCTTGCCAACCTTGTATTGCTAAATCTCCGGCTTCTAAATCAACGAGTAAGGTAGTTTCGGCTTCAAGTGTCCACAGTAAACTAGTTTTACCGATACCGGCTTTACCTAAAATACAACCTTTAATACCGCGTTTTTCTAGCGCTCTCTCGCTACTAGTTATGATCGGCAAACCTGCTACTTTTGGTAGAATATCTCTAGAGCTACCTTCAAGCTCTTGTTTATCGTCTATTACTACGGCTTTTTCTTTGTCTGATACCGTTACTTTTGTGCTCATATTATTCGTCTAATTTAGTAATTTTATAGCTCGCTTTACCGGTCGTAAGTATTCTGGCCGGCTCTATCATTTTTTGTATTTCGTAACTTAATTCACTATAAGCACGCTCCGGTATCTTATAATAAACTTCAATTACTCGCTTAATTTCATCAATTGACTCAATAGCCGTAACATGCTTATTAACCTGGCCAGCAATATTGGCTAATATATCTTGTTGCCACTCAACTTTTTTAGCAGTATTACAAGTAATCAGATAACCGGTATCCTCAATTGAGATGCTACCTGTATCCCTGCCCATCCTCAAACGCTTAGCCGCAAATGCTATCTCGTATTTAAGATTAACTGCCGCTTCTAGCCATTCCTTGCGCCGCTTATTGCCGGCTAGTTCTTCTTCTACTACTTGTATTAAGTCATATAGTTCCCCGATAGCGCTTTTACTTAGTTCGCCTATTGAAGCTTGGTCAGTTCGTTCTTTTAGTTTGTTAGTCATAATATTATCCCTCTAATTTAGTGATTTTATAATTTGGATTACCGGTCTTTACTACTCTAGCCTGTGCTACAAGTGCTTTAAGCTCTTCATCCATCTTGTTATATTTAAGTTCCGGAATATTGTAAGTAACGGCAGTGTATCGTTTTAGTTTTTGCGCTAACTTAGTATCTATCTCGTTGCCGGATAATAACTGAGCTAATTGTTTTTGCTGCCATTCAACTTTTTTATCAATATAACAGTCCAAACGATACTCTGCTTCTTCAATATGGATAACTCCAGTATTTTTACCGAGAGCCTGACGTTTAGCAAAAACCGCTTCCCCGTACTTCAAATGCAACACCTTCTTAACCCAAGATATTTTGTCTTTTATTGCTGCTTGCTCTATTTCTAGCATTCGTATTATTTGATAAAATTCACTTACATCTTCCTTACTAATCAGGTTTTCTATGGTAGGTCTGGTAATCATCATAATGTTAAAAACTTTGTTGTTGATAAGGTAATTTTATGCAATTTGATTTTTCTTGCAATAGCGATTTCATGATGTGCAAGTTAACCATTAGCCTAAAGCTTATTACTACCAATGACAAAGTCTTTAAA
>JAAFHG010000590.1 GCA_013297585.1 Chitinophagales bacterium | reverse complement strand
CCATACAAGAGATGCTAAAACTAGGCATACCAAGTAGTTTACAATATTTTATGGAAGCAGGTGCGTTTTCCATTTCTGGCATTATGGTGGGCTGGCTAGGTGCTGTTCAGCAGGCATCACATCAGGTGGCGCTAAACTGTGCTTCTACCACCTTTATGGCTTCGCTTGGGTTTTCTATGGCAGGTTCTATACGTGTGAGCGATGCCTATGGCCGTGGTAATGTGCAAGCTATTGCCGTTATTGGCAAAAGCACTGCTATTGGGGGCTTGCTGTATGGTGCTTTTTCTGGGCTATTGTTAATTGCTTTGGGTAAATACTTGCCTTATATTTTTACACAAGATGCCGATGTGGTTACTACCTCAACTATGTTATTGTTTTATGCGGCGGTATTTCAAATATCTGATGCTACGCAAGCCATAGGCGTGGGCTTATGCCGTGGTATTAAAGATGTTGTACGACCAACTATTTACGTAGCTATTGCTTATTGGATAATTGGTATTCCTGTTGGGTACATACTAGCATTTAACTATAATATGGGTGCAGCCGGTATTTGGATTGGTTTAGTAGTTGGGTTGTCTGTTTCGTCTATTCTGTTGAACCATCGCTTCTTTAAAAACATAAAAACGATGGTTGCATAAGTATTTTTTAGGTAACTAATAATGCACTAGCCTGTACTACCTTGCGCCAAAATAACCTGCAAACGCTTAACAAAACCATCCCCAAACTACTTAAAATATTTGTATGGTAGGTAACATCGCTTCGCAAATGGGCAATATGATATTTTAAAAAATATTGTTTGGCTCAAAAAAAAGGTGGCATAATTGCAAGTAGTGTTAATTGCTTGATAAACATATAATACAAATATTTAATTTAAATAATAGCCGGCATTTGCAACATATGCATTCGTTCTTATTTAAAATCATCGGTTATTATATTTAAATCAACTGCATTAATCCCTTTAAGGCTAATTCGTACAAATTACAAATTGCGTAAGAACCAAAATCCCTATTATTGCATCTAATAAAAAATTCTAAATGAAAAAACTAATTTTAGCAGCAGCAATGCTTATTAATTTAGGTGCGTATGCACAAGAGGGTGCAAAACAGGTATTTGAATCGCCAAAAATGAAAGAAACAATTTTAAAGCATAAAGTTGTTGCTATTTTACCATTTGAGACCGGTATTTCGTACAAAAGACCTCCAAAAAACTTTGATGCAGAAGCCAACAAGCAAGAGGAAAAAAAATTGTCTCGTGATTTACAAAACGAAATGTTTACATTCTTGCTTAGAAAAAAAGAAAATTATAGTGTAGACTTTCAAGATCCTGATAAAACCAACACACTATTAAGAAAAGCAGGTGCATTTGATAAAATTGATGAAATTGGCATTGATTCTTTAGCTAAAATATTGGGCGTAGATGCTATAATAAAATGTAGCTACTCGTATGAAAAAACATCTTCGGAAGGTGCTGCTATTGCAAAAACCATTTTGTTTGGCGGTTTGGGGTCTAAAACGGGTAGTGGTCAATTAGTAATGCAAATAAAAAATGCAAATGACGGCGAACTACTTTGGAGGTTTTCTAAAGCCATGGATGATGGTGTATTTTCATCTGCAGGGCAACTTATGGAAAGAATGATGCGTAAAGTATCAAGAAATTTCCCTTACGAAAAGTAATTTCAGATATACATTTTAAAAAAGCTATCGCATTCAATTGTGATAGCTTTTTTTATTACAGTAATGGTTTTTACCAAAAACTATCTGCATGCTGTGCCTATGTGGTAAATACAAACCCTTTATCTTGCAGGTATGATTGAACTGAAACATATTGAGAAGTCGTTTGGCGATAAACTAATTTTAAACGACATCAATGCAGTGATGGAAGCAGGAAAATGCAACCTCATCATTGGCGCAAGTGGTAGCGGTAAAACGGTTTTAACCAAATGCATGGTAGATTTATTTCAACCAGATAAAGGCGAAATAATTTATGATGGCAAAAACATTACCACCATGGAAACAGATGAGCGTAAACTTTTGCGCCAGCAAATAGGTATGCTATTTCAAGGTTCTGCCCTATTTGACAGCATGACTGTAGCGCAAAACGTGATGTTTCCGTTAGATATGTTTAGTAAAATGACTCTAGCACAAAAAAGTAAACGTGTAGATGAAGTGCTTGAAAAAGTAAACCTAACAGGTGCTAATAAAAAGTTTCCAGCCGAAATAAGTGGTGGCATGAAAAAACGGGTAGGCATTGCACGTGCCATTGTACTAAATCCTAAATATTTATTTTGCGATGAGCCCAATTCTGGCTTAGATCCACAAACCTCTTTGCTGATAGACAAACTGATACAAGAGATTACCACTGAGTACAAAATAACTACCATTGTAGTAACGCATGATAT
>JAAFHG010000291.1 GCA_013297585.1 Chitinophagales bacterium | reverse complement strand
GCAATATGGTGTAGGTTGTATACCATTTTCGCCACTAGCACAGGGCTTGCTTACCAATAAATATTTGCATGGTATACCAGAAGGTTCAAGGGCTACAAAAGGTGTGTTTTTAAAGCCTGAGCAAATTACAGATGGTAAACTCGACATCATTAAACAGCTAAACGACTTGGCAGTTTCTCGTAACCAAACTTTGGCACAAATGGCATTGGCTTGGTTGCTTAAAGATAAGCGTGTAACCAGCGTATTAATTGGTGCAAGCAGACCAGAACAGTTGCTAGATTCAATACAATGTTTAGAGAATTTAGATTTTAGTACAGAAGAACTTTCTAATATTGAAACGATTCTAAAAAGCTAATTGCTTTAATTACAACAATAAAAAACGGTCTGTTCAAAACATTTGAACAGACCGTTTTGTTATATCAATCACTTGTTAATTATGCTTTCTTAGCTGCTGGTTTTGCTGGTGTAGCTGCTACTGTTTTAGCGGCAGTTTTATCCATTTTTTTACCACATTCTTTACCTTCCATTTTTTTGCAACAAGCTTTGTCTTTAGTACATTTCTTGTCTTTACCACAGTCATGAGCAAATGCGCTACCCATTACTAATGTTGCAGCTGCTAGAACGAATAATTTTTTCATATTGATTTGTTTTTATTGTTTTAAGTAACTAAAGTAATATTCTTTTGGCAATACTTACCATTTCTATTTGTTAAAAATTACCAAGTAGCTAAAACTGTTACGCCACCTTGCACCACTTGATTCAGATTAACATTCACTTTTGTACCTACAGGTAGTAAAATATCTACACGGCTTCCAAATTTTATAAACCCGTATTCTTCTGTTTGTTTTACTTGCTGCCCCACAGTGGTGTAATTACAAATACGTTTTGCTAAAGCACCTGCAATTTGCTTGTACAAAATAGTACCGTAATTATTTTTTACTGCAATGCTCCATCGTTCATTTTCGGTAGAGCTTTTAGGGTGCCAAGCCACCAAATATTTACCCTTATGGTATTGATTATAAATTACTTCACCGTTCATAGGGTTGCGGTTTACGTGCACATTAGCAGGGCTCATAAACACGCTTACTTGTATGCGTTTGTCTTTAAAATATTCTTCGTCTACAATCTCTTCTATCACCACTACTTTACCATCGGCAGGGCAAATAATTTGGTTATCTGCAATGGTTAGTTGTCTATTTGGGATTCTAAAAAACGATACCAAAAACAAAAACAAACCAAGCGTTAAAAAGAAAATAATAAAAGCCAATGTAGGCAAAGCGCCACTTAAAAATGTAAACGATAATACATTTACGATGCCGAATATTAGCGCACCAATACCAATAGATTGGTAACCTTCTCTGTGAATTGTCATGCTGCAAATATGCGAGATTTTTTGCTAAACCTTGCTAGACCATTTAGCAACTATTTGTTCTTGGTTATCTCATTTTCCTTGGTAAGGCCATTTCAGGAATTCTTAAGGTATTCTTTTAAGCATTTATAGCAACCTTGACGCCTTTACTAAATCTTCAGGGGTATCTATTTCTACACCCATATAATCGGTTATTACCATTTTTAGGGTTATACCATTTTCTAAATAGCGCAGGCATTCTATTTTTTCAGCTGCTTCCATAGGGGTAATATCCCATTGGGTAAAAGTAAGCAAGGCATCTTTTCTAAAAGCATATACACCAATATGTTCGTAGTAAGTAGGTGTTACATTTTTATCTCGCTGATAAGGAATAACGGAGCGGCTAAACATCATGGCATTCATGTTTTTATCTACCGCTACTTTTACATAGTTTGGGTCTGCAATAAGTTGTTCATCTTTTAGCACCTGCATTAGCGAAACTACTTGCACTTTACCCTCTACATCATCTTCAAATACTTGCAATAATTTTTCCAGTGGTTCTTTTTTTACAAAAGGTTCATCACCTTGCACATTCACAATTACATCAACATCCATAAACTTAGCTGCTTCTGCAATTCTGTCGCTACCGCTTTCGTGCTGAGCCTTGCTCATTACCGCCTTACCGCCATTATTTACTATTTCATCATAAATATCTTCACTATCTGTTACCACAATTACATCGTCAAATAAGCCTGTGGCAAATGTGTTATCGTGCGTATGACGTATGACGGTTTTGTTACCTAATGGCTGCATCAGTTTCGCAGGAAAACGAGTAGCACCAAAGCGTGCAGGTATCATTGCTATTATCTTCATATTAAAGACTAAGTGGGTTTAAAATCTGCACCTTTGAAAAGTCTTTCAAAGGTGCAGTTACAAGTTCTAACTTATTTACTAAAGCAGTTGATGCTATTAAGGCATCTGGCAGTTTTAATAGACTTTGCTTTCGTACATCAATGGTTTTATCTATCAATATCTCATCAGCCCAAATTATATGTAGCAAAGACATCAAGGCGTTTGCTGCATTAATTTCTTGGTTTGTAATGGATGGATAAGCCAGCAACTCTATTCTAGTAACAAAGCTTATAGCCGCTTGATTTGTGGCAATACAATTTACTAAAAAACTCTTTCCGTTTTCAGGTAAAGAGTTTTTTAAAAAATAGATAACTGTATTGGTAACTAATAAATACTTTATCGCCATTCTGCCCTTAATTTTTCAATATTTGCGTCAATTACCGCTAAGGATTCTGATACACAGGTGTTCGGAAGAATGATATACCGCCCCCACAGGGCTTTTTGTAAGCGGTCGATTTGATATTACTACCAATGTTTTATGCCTACGGCGCTTAATTCACAACAAATAAGCCCTGTTAAGGGCAAAATATCGGTAGAAAAAGAGTACCCCAAATGGTAAAAGTTCCGTAGGAATGACATATTTACAATAGTATATTAAACTTCCGAACACCTGTGATTCTGATGCCCAACTACCAATTAAATCTGTTGGATTACTAATTGGTAATTTCTCAGTAGTAATAGCATCCATTTTTTCAAGGTCTGCTATTACCTCCTTGGCATAAGGCTTTTTTATTTTTATGGTAATTGTTTCCATAAAATAAAGGTAAACAGTTTTCTTAATTATTCAACATCAATGGCATTACTAGCATTAGTAAATCTTCGCCATCTGCTTGTTCGCTTGGCTTAATTAAGCCCGCTTTTGTAGGCGTAGAAAGCTCTAATCTTACTTCAGTGGTATCTGCAGCATTCAACATTTCAATTAAAAACTTCGCATTGAAAGCTATTTGTAAATCTTCGCCATCGTATTGGCAATTCATACGTTCATTACCTTCAAAGCTAAAGTCAACATCTTGTGCTGCCATTTGCAATTCGCTACCAGTAATGCTTAGCGCAACTTGGTTAGTGCTCTTATTACTAAAAATGCTTACGCGGCGCAATGCACTTTGAAAATCGGCTTTGGTAACTACTAATTTATATGGATTATCAGCAGGAATTACCACTTTGTAATCAGGAAAACGAGCATCAATTAAGCGACAAATCATTTGCACATCACCATGATTTACAAACAAATGATTGCTATTGTAGCTAACTGTAATTTCATCATCATTATCTGGCAAAGCATTGCGCAATAAGTTCAATGGCTTTTTAGGAACGATAAAAGAATCGGTTTTTGTGGCAAACGTATCAGTGCGTTTGTAACGTACTAAACGGTGTGCATCGGTAGCTACAAATTGTACGCCTTCTTTGCTTAACTCAAAAAATACACCCGTCATTGCTGGGCGTAAATCATCGTTACTTACAGCGAATAATGTTTTGTTTATGGCGGTAACCAAAGCGGTACTTTTCATAGTAAAACCAGTGGTATCGTCACTTGCAGGCTCTTTAGGAAAATTGTCTGGGTTTTCGCCAGGCACTTTGTATTTACCATTATCGCTGGTAATCTCTACCGCAAAGTTTTTATCAATGTTAAAAGTCAAAGGCTGATCAGCAATATTCTTTAAACTGTCTATTAAAATTTTAGCAGGAATACAAACTTTACCATCTGCTTTGCTTTCAACTTCCATTTGCACTCGCATTACCGTTTCTAAATCGGTAGCTACAATGCTTAATTTTTTATCTTCAATATCAAATAGAAAATCTTCCAAAATTGGCAGCACCGTATTGGCATTAATAACGCCATTAATTTGTTGCAAGTGCTTTAAAAGCGATGATGACGAAACAATAAACTTCATTCTAAGAGAATTTTTGTGTTGGCAACAAACGTACTGCAATTTGACAATATTCTTTTGATAGATATTGCTGCAAAGTTGATTTTACAATAGAATGTGTTTATTGTGTGAATTAGAAATTGTGATTTCAATGATTGAAATGATAAATTGATTGATAACAAGCGGTTATTTTTGATTGATAAACAAATCATTTCTAGCAACTTTTTACCGATGTTTTGCATCATACAACTCATTAAAATCTGTGATTAATAAACAATCATTAACGCCAGCACAAGCACTACAAAAACTGAAGCATTTTTGTGGCTATCAAGAGCGTAGCCATTACGAAACGCAACAAAAATTGTATAGTTTGGGCTTGTACAAAAAGGATGTTGAAATATTATTATCGCAACTAATTGAAGAGAATTATTTAAATGAAGAACGCTATGCGATTGCTTTTGCAGGCGGCAGATTTAGAATAAAACAATGGGGTAGAATAAAAATAAAATACGAATTACAACAACATAAAGTAAGCAGTTACAATATTACCAAAGCATTAAAAAGTATAGATGATACAGATTATTTAGCTACATTACAAGAACTTGCTGCTAAGAAGTGGGTAAGTTTAAAAGGTGAGCAATACTTAAACAGACAAGCAAAAACCACCAGCTTTTTATTGCAACGTGGTTTTGAACACAATTTAATATCTGCAGCCATTACTAAAATACGATAATCATATAAATAATAAATAAAATGCCACTTACGTTTACTATCATACAATCTGCATTGGTTTGGGAAAATATTGATGCCAATTTGGAACTATTTACCCAAAAAATAAACAGTATTACTACTAAAACAGAAGTGATTGTATTGCCAGAAATGTTTAGTACAGGTTTTAGTATGCAGCCAGAAAAACTAGCCGAAACAATGGATGGCAAAGCGGTACGCTGGATGCACAAAACAGCCATTGAAAAACGTTTAATAATTACAGGCAGCTTAATGATTGCAGAAAGTGGCAAATATTACAATAGATTAATTTGGATGATGCCAAATGGACAAATGGGCTATTATAACAAGCGACATTTATTTGGCTATGCCAATGAAGACAATCATTACACAGCAGGTAATAAACGTTTAATAGCACAAGTAAAGGGATTTAAAATAAACTTACAGATTTGCTACGACTTACGCTTTCCTGTGTGGGCAAGGCAGCAAGCTAATAAAGATGAAGCGATA
>JAAFHG010000543.1 GCA_013297585.1 Chitinophagales bacterium | reverse complement strand
AAAGCCATTACACTTGTTATAAACAACACTTCTATTACTAATTCTTACGAGTTTAATTTTATTGGACCAATAGCGGATGAAAAACGCTTGGTGAATGGTAAAACTAGTTATCATGGCGAGGTAAGGGATAAGCTACAATTACAAGAATTAATAAAAACCTGCGATGTGCTTATTTGCCCCAGCTGGAGCGAGGGAATGCCAAATGTTATTTTAGAGGCCATGGCAAATGGTTTGGCTGTTATTGCCACCAATGTTGGCGCAACAAATGTGTTGGTAAACAACAATACAGGATGGTTATTAAACCAATCAAACCCATTAGAAATAAAGTTAGCCATCGAATCGGTTTTAAAATCTGATTTAGCAACGATTAACAAAAAAAAGCAAAATGCCTTAGAGGCGATACGAGAAAAATTTATTTGGGAAAAACTAATCATAAAATTTATCAAAGATATTTTACCTTAAATAGATTTTTATAACTTTAAACAAATAGATGTAAAATGAAATTAATGTTTTTATCCATATTCCTTTCAGTCATTTTTGGATGTATGTTTTGCACCAAGAAAGTTGCTAAAAATCCAGCTCTTGCTTATTCTGATTTTGCAATTTTAGATAGCTGCCTTAAAACAAACCATGTGTATTATAAAAACGATGCAAACTTACTTTTGCCTGGTTCTGTTGGCCCACATGGTAATTTTAAACTTAGATTTAATGCCATTGCTTCAAAAGCCTTAACAGATAATGGAAAATTGCCTGTTGGTAAAACAATGCCAGATGGTTCGTTGGTTATTAAAGATATATACAGCGGAGGAAATATTGCATTGTATGCATACATGTATAAAGTAAAAGGCTCTTGGTTATGGGGCGAAATAAAACCAAACAAAGATATTGTACACAGTGTTAATGATAATATTGGAGTGTGCACAGGTTGCCATAGCCAGGCTGGTAACCGGGATTTAATAACAACGTTTAATTTTCATTAAAAGATTCGCATAGTTGTTTTAAAAAAACAATACTTACCGTATTATTAATTTTCCATTACCCCTGTTTTTTTCTGATTCAACAACCTGGTAATAATAAATGCCGGGTACTAATGTTGATTCTATTGTATCTTCTTGTGTAAGTAATAATTGCTCCAACACGGTTTGTCCCAAGGCATTTTTAATGATTAATGTGGTATTATTCACATCAACATCTAACTTTATTTTAAATGTCCCCGTGTTTGGATTTGGGTAAATCAATCCACTACTAGTGTCGTAACTTCCATTATTAGCAATGCCAGCACAAATAGCTACCGATTGTGTAAAGGATGCTGTATTTTTACAGCCATTTACATCGGTACCTGTAACGGTGTAAATAGTAGTTACCAGTGGAGATACAGATATGCTAGTGCTAGTTAGTGCGTTACTCCATACATAACTAATTGCACCATTTGCCGTTAAATTAACGCTTTGAAAAGGACAAATTAATGTATTGGACGTAGAAATAAATACCGTAGGTAAATTTGACACTAACTGAACAATGCCAGCAGTATCCACACAGCCGTTAATATCAGTTCCATAAACCGAATAGCTGCTTGATCCAACTGGAGTAACTGCTACGGTGGATGTATTAGCACCAAAATTCCATGTGTACGTGTTGGCACCGCTGGCGGTTAACGTAGCCGATTGCCCCAAACATACCGAAGCACTTAATGAGCTAACCGTAATAGTGGGATTAATGCAATTGCTGTATTTCCATAAATCGTTTAAACTACCGATGCTACCAAGTGCATCGTTGCCTTGCCCGCCAAACAACCATAAATTGTTCGATCCATCTATCCAGTTTACCGACTCCGATCTAGCTCCCGGTACATTGGTAGGAGCCGAAACACCTTGTGTACCATAAATACCTGATTGAGCTGTAGCATTACTTCCTTTTACCCATTTCCATTGATTGGTTGCAATATTGTAACGCCATAAATCATTTAAGTTATTTGGTGTGGCTGCTGCTCCATAGCCGAAGCCACTATGCAGCCATAAATCGCCTGCACCATCCAGCCAGGTAATAGCACCGTAACGCGCACCAGGGCGATTACTTATTTGAAAGGAGTTTAATGTGCCATATAAACCTAGTTGATTAAGAGTATTTGCACCCTTCACCCAGGTCCAATTATTCGTGCTAACATCGTACATCCATAAATCGTTTAGTAAGTCTTCTAATCCCGACGCGGCATACCCAACGCCTCCAAACATCCATAAATTTCCATTTAAATCTGTCCAACCGCACGAAACCCATCTTCCACCAGGGTTATTAGCTGCTGCTGCTGTTCCCATTGTACCATACACACCAAATAAATTAACGGCCGTGCTACCTTTCATCCAGGTCCATTGGTTTGTAGAAATGTTGTAACGCCACAAATCATTCAAATCGCCACTAGAGGAAGTGCCGTTATAACCAACACCGCCAAACAACCATAAATTTCCTGCGGCATCTTTCCATGATGTAGAAGATTGTCTTGAACCTGGTACATTACTGTTAGCGGCCACACCCAATGTTCCCGAAGAACCAAACTGCGACGAGTTATTACTACCTTTTACCCATTTCCACTGGTTAGTGCCTACGTCATACATCCACAAATCATTCAATAATCCGCTCA